>JAAYRO010000062.1 GCA_012518735.1 Bacillota bacterium | reverse complement strand
TCAACTTTGTTGAGAACAACCTCATCTCCTCTGCGGCTGACCATGAATTCATTGATTGCTTCGGTCACGTCGAAGTAATCAGGAGTACACATTAGTATTCTGTTAGATGGGGGTTTATCAGTCAAAGCATCCAGCTCAAAGTCGAGATCCTGTGCTTTTAAATATAAATCTGCCATAATTTAACCCTCCCTGTCACTATTCACAGATCATACGGTGTTCTCTAAGTGACGCTTCTCTATGAAGGTAGACAGTACTTCGTTGAGATCAGGTGTACCGATTTCCTGTAAATCATAATACACTCTGGTCCATGGCTGCCTAATTTTAATTACTCTGTTGAGGTTAATGGGAGTGCCGATGATAACAGAATCACATTCAATTTTCTCTATGGTCGCTTCAAGATCTGCTGTCTGCTGCGGGCTGTATCCCATGGCAGGAAGGAGGCTGCCAACGTCAGGATAGATCTGAAATGTTTCGGCAATTTTACCTACAGCGAAACTTCTTGGGTCAATAATCTCAAAAGCGCCATACTTCTGGGCGGCCAGAGTTCCCGCTCCGATTTTCATTTCTCCATGCGTAAGGGTTGGCCCATCTTCAACGACTAACACCCTCTTATCCCTAATAATATGGGGGTTGTCTACCCTTATAGGTGATGCTGCATCGATCACAACAGCAGATGGGTTAACCTTTCTGATGTTTTCCCTCACAATTTGAATATTTTCAGGTGATGCGCTGTCTATTTTGTTGATAATAATAACATCAGCAATTCGCATATTGACCTCGCCGGGGTAATAGGAAAGCTCATGTCCTGGTCTGTGAGGATCGGCAACAGTAATCATTAAATCAGGTTCAAAGAAGGGAAAATCGTTGTTGCCGCCATCCCAAAGAATAACATCACAACCCTGCGGATCATTTTCTGCTTCCCTTAAAATTGCTTCATAATCAACACCTGCATAGACAACACTGCCGCGGTCAATATGAGGTTCATATTCTTCCATTTCTTCAATGGTACACTTGTGTTCTGCCAAATCTTCTATAGATGCAAAACGCTGAACCTTTTGTGCGGCCAAATCTCCGTAGGGCATGGGATGTCTTACGACTACAACCTTCAAACCCCGCTGCATTAATAGTTCAGTAATTTTTCTGGAAGTCTGACTTTTCCCAGTCCCTGTCCTTGTGGCACAGACAGCTATAACCGGTTTCTTGCTTTTGAGCATTGTATGCTTAGGACCCATCAGAATAAAATTCGCACCTGCTGCATTAACAGCAGCACTGAGGTTCATTACTGCCTCATAGTGTAAATCACTGTAGGAAAATACGCAGTCATCTACTTTGTATTCTTCAATTAAGTCAGTAAGCTCCGTTTGTTCGTAAATGGGAATACCATGGGGATAGAGTCTTCCTGCAAGTTCTTTCGGGTATTTTCTGCCGTGAATGTTAGGTATCTGGGTAGCGGTAAAAGCTGCCACATTATACCTTTCATTATCCCTGTAATAAGTGTTGAAGTTGTGGAAATCTCGACCTGCCGCTCCAATAATGATCACGTTTGTCCTTGACATAAAAAGCCTCCTATCGTGTTATTTCTGCATTAATCTGCAGACTGAAGCTGACCCTGTCACTAGGTTGAGAAACTGGTTGGTGAGAAAGTGGGAAGTGAACGTTCACTGGAAAGTGTAATGTGTAGGTGTCTAGAAGTGAAAAAGAGGGCTGTTAAGGTAGGAGTTGGGCGTAATAGTAACTACATATGCCCCTGCACTGAGTTTGATTTACATAACTTACAAATACATTTGCTGTTAATTTATAATTCTACATCTAAATTTTACCATTTCCATTACCACTATTCAAGGAAAAAACACAAGACACCACTTCCCAAATTACCTAGGTCATGGTGTCCCTCTAACGCATATCCCCTACTTTACTGTCCAGCTCTATTTTCCTCGATAAAAGTCCTGCAGCACATAGAAGGCTTGTTTGCGGGTACGCTTATCAGCGGCAATTAACCCTTTACGATTATATCCCCGCTGGAAGCGATTGTACCGTCTCGGGGCGCGAAAATCATATAAAATCCATGGTGAAATGCCGGCAATATACTCCACATCACTGATGATCTCTATCTGCCTGCGATACACCTCTGCCATTTTCTCCTCAGTAAACATCTCCGTCTTAGGACCGTGGTAACCTGCCAAAGCGCCAGCTCCCGTTTCGCTGATGATTACGGGCTTACCTGGATTCCAGGTCTCAACTAGCTCTACTAGCCCTCCAAAGTCTGGAATATACCACCCATAGTATTCGTTAACCCCGATCACATCAATATACTCAGCTAACCGGTCTTTCTCTACAATACAGGCTGCGGCCACTAGTCTTGTAGTATCAAGGGTTCTTGCCGTATTAACCAACCTGCCCATAAAGTGGAGACGATCATCAGTATCTGCGTTTTCATTGCCCACTGACCAAATGATTACACTAGCTCGGTTCTGATCTCGCTTAATTAACTCCACCAACTGGTTCTCTGCATCACGGAATGTTTCTTCATTAGCGAAATCTACAGTCCAATACACTGGAAGCTCTTCCCACAGAAGAATCCCCACTTCATCCGCGATAACTGCAGCTAGTTCGCTGTGGGGATAATGTGCCAAACGGACAAAATTACATCCTAACTCCTTTGCATCAGCGAACATTCTTCTAATGTTCTCTTCAATGGTAGCTTTGCCGAGGATCGGATCATCTTCATGAACACAGATTCCCTTGAGGAATACCTTTTCACCATTTAGATAGATACCTGTACCTCTTGTCTCTATCTGCCTGAAACCAATTCGGTCATGAATAGAGTCCTTACCATATGAAACATAAACATCGTAAAGATGTGGATTTTCTGGACTCCACAGTACCGGTTCACATTCTATTGTGAACTGTGCTTTTCCATCAATGAGCACCGCTGTTTCATCCACGTCCAGCTCTGGTATAGACAGCCTAACCTGATTTTCAACATCAGAGCCGTCAATCTCTATATGGGCTTTAATCGTGGAGTACTCTCCATCTGGAACAAGATACACAGCAAAGTCTTTTATGAAACTGCTTGGTAATCTAAACAGTTCTACATCCCGATAGAGCCCGCCGTAATTAAACCAATCAGTATTCCTCCCAGGGATTCGCTCCACAAACCGCTCATTGTTTACACAGATTTGAAGGAGATTGTCACGGCGAAGCAAACCTGTCAGTTCAATACAGAACGGCGTAGAGCCACCTTGATGAAATCCTAAGTACTCTCCATTCAAAAACACTTTTGCATCATAGTTAGCCGCACCAATACGCAGAACCACCCGTTCATCTGAAGAGAGAGGTTCATACTGAACCCGCCTGGCATACCAGGCACTTCCTTCATAATAGTAATACCGCTGGTTGATCATATTCCAGCATGATGGAACCGGCACTTGTTCGCCCTCGTCCCAACCATAGTCCCAAGGCTCGTCCTTTTCCCAATATGGTGTTAGACTGTCTTTAGGCCATCCTGCACGTAAGCCCGTATCGTAAGGATCTTCGGTAAAATACCACAAGCCATTTAACTTCTCAGCTGGACGGTTAGTAGTATAGACCAGTGACTTATGGGTAATGGGCTTATGGGCATACTGCTGAAGATATGATTCACTATGAATGTGAGTCACTACTCTATCTTTACCCATCTTCGTTCCTCCTCTTATTTATCCTTTCAAGCCCGTTAAGGATATCCCTTCTACAAAGTACTTTTGGCATGCTAGAAATACAATAATGACAGGAATTAGGGAGCATACTGAAGCTGCCATAATC
>JAAYRO010000061.1 GCA_012518735.1 Bacillota bacterium | reverse complement strand
TCTTCAACGGCTGCTGGTGTATAAATCCCTTCTGGCCAAAATCCTTGATCCAAGACCATCCGTAGATAGTAAGGAGCATTATTCAAATACACCTGCCCATCTTCTACACTGATCTTCCGCATACCCACATAAGTGGAAACGGTATCAAGTAACGCATCACCCTGCCTTACTTCAAACTCTAAATCATACAAGTTGGGGCTCTCTGGCGACCATAACTCAGCCTCTGGAATAGAAAGGGTAAAGCTGCCTTCTAGGCGAGGAGTAATATCGGAAAACCGATAATATCGCAGATCAACTGGAACAGTAGTGGTTGAAACCTCATGCCCTTTATATGAAACACGGCATCGTATCTCAACCGGTCCATGCAGTTGATTGAGCCAATACTGTACATCAACTGTATTAGTATCAATATTTGGTTCCAGTTTTACATGATGGAGATAAGTATGACCTACAGCTTCCAACCAAACAGACTGCCAAATACCGGTTACTGGTGTATACCAGCACGCCCATGAGTCTGTACGGGCCGTTTGTTTGCCCCGTGGTTGAGTAGTTGTCATATAATCTTCTACGCGAACAGTAATCGTATTCTCACCATCAGATAAATAATCGGTAATATCAAAGGAAAATGCGGCATAGCCCCCTTGATTCATCCCAACAAAGAGTCCGTTAACCCATACAGTTGAACGATAGTCCACTGCGTTGAAATTAAGTAAAACCCGTTTGTTTACCCAATCCTGTGGAATATGAAACGACCGCCCGTACCACACTACTGGATGATATTCCTTAGAGTGAATGCCGCTTAACTCACTTTGATATGGGAAAGGTACTATGATCTTTGAGTTGAAGGCGTTTCTCTTAAACCATTCTTCCTGTAAACCCCGGTTATCATTATCGAACTGAAAACCCCACTCACCATTTAGAGTTAACCAATTAGGTCTAACAAAATGGGGTCGTGGGTATTCTACTCTATGAATCATTAAATCAACCTCCTGCTTCCTATCTATTCCCAACGAAACAGTCTAATGGCCAGTCCACCGAAGAGCACAGTCACTAGGACAAGTGCACCAATCTCCAGTGGAAAATCGAGTAAACGCTCACCAAGCCAGATTCCTTTTAGTAGAGTAACCCCATAGGTCAACGGTAGGGCTTTTGATATGTTGATAATACTTTGAGGCATTATCTCCAGAGGCATAGTGGCTCCTGATAGAAACAGCATAGGAAAATAAACGACATAAGAAACGACAATTGCCGTTCGTCCATTGGGAGTCACACCACCAATAAATAGACCAATGGCGAAAACAGCCATGAGAATTAGGATAAACGCAGCCAGCGCTTCCAGCACATTTCCGAAAAACTTAAGATTGTATATAACCCTGCCACTGGCAAGGAGCAAGAAGATACCAACCAATGTAGTCAAGGTATTCACAATTAACTGCGATAAGAGAATATCCTGAGGCTGGATAGGTGTGGCCATAAACCGTTTGAGGATCTTCTGTTCGCGGTACTCTGCCAAAACAAGCGGCAGGGCCATTAATCCAGTAACAGCAGCAATCATACAGATGTACCCAGGGACCAAAACATCAACCGAACCAAATCCACTCATAAACTCGTTCGGCTCATTACCGTACATGGTCCCAAAAAGGAACAGCATTAATACGGGGAATGCTAATGCAAAAAACACTGTAAGAGGATTCCGCAAGTGCAATTTCCATTCTAGAATCGTCAACTTAGGGAAAACGTTCACGAGACCTTCTCCTTCCATTCCTTCCCCGTGAGTTGGAGAAATGCATCCTCCAACCCTGGACGAGAAATATTAATTTTCCTGTATTCAACAGCGTGTTCCCTTAACAGAAGTATTAAGTCAGTAAGGACGTCTTCCTTTTGGGAATAAAGCCTGACCTGCTCATGTTCCTGCTCCACCCTATTTACTCCTGGGAGTTTTTCCAGAACCATGCCTATCTCATCTTGTGTTTCAAAGGAAATCATCGTATCCATTCCAGCGTTTTCAATCACCCCATCAACCGTATCGAGGGCCACGATCCTGCCTTCATCAATAATACATACTTGATCACATAAATGCGCGGCTTCTTCCATGTAATGGGTGGTCATAAAGATTGTGCGCCCTTCTGCTTGTAATTCCTTAATGTAGGCCCACATTTCCCGGCGTGACTGAGGATCTAGCCCTGTAGTCAACTCATCGAGGACAACAAGCCTGGGGTTAGCGATTAACGCTAACACGATAGCCACTTTCTGCCGTTCCCCACCAGACAGATTTCTGAGATAGGTTCTTGTTTTTGCTTCTAAGCCAAAACGCTCAAGCAGCAGCTTGTAATCTAGAGGATCAGGGTACATGGAAGAAAAGAGCTGACATAATTCGAAGACTTTTGCTTTATCCTGATAAACCGTTTCCTGAAGCTGAACGCCTATGGAACCATAGAGTTCTTTTCTAGAAATCGCGGGATCGAGGCCTAGAACTGTCACTTCTCCCCCACTTCTTTTCTGCAAACCAATGATGCATTCAATCGTTGTTGTTTTTCCTGCACCATTTGGGCCTAACATACCGAACACACTGCCCTCTGGTACAGCAAACGAAACTCTGTCAACTGCCTGCAGGGCCCCATAGTTCTTACTGAGGTTCTTTACCTGAATTACTTCCATAGTAACCCTCCTTTTCCAAGTCACAGTAAATGTTTATTTCTTTTCTCTGCTTAACAATCCTTTATTTTTTGAAAGGGACAGTACACCTCATGTAGAATCATGTTGTAGGATAAGTCAAAGGAGGAGTGCCATGTCTTTCAAAGTAACCTTTATTGGAGCAGGCAGCATTGGGTTTACACGAAGATTACTACGGGACTTACTCTCTGTCCCAGAGTTTTCCAATGCAAAAATCGCTTTTACTGATATTGACCCAGATAACCTAAAACGAGTAACACAGCTTGCTCAACGGGATATTAACCATAATGGACTTAATATCCAAATCCAGAGTACTACCAATCGAAGAGAAGCACTGGAGGATGCCAGCTATGTATTTAACTTAGTGAGGGTTGGTGGTTTAGAAGCTTTTGAGCAGGATATAGAGATTCCACTCCAGTATGGAATTGACCAATGTGTAGGTGATACATTATGTGCGGGAGGAATAATGTACGGGCAGCGAGGTATTCCAGTGGTCCTCGATTTCTGCAGAGATATTAAGGAAGTGGCTGCTCCCAACTGCCTAATGCTGAACTACGCTAATCCTAATGCTATGATCACTTGGGCATGTAATAAATACGGTGGTGTACCAACCGTAGGGCTGTGCCACGGTGTCCAGCACGGGCATGAACAGATTGCTGACGCATTAGGTCTAGCCCAAGAAGAAGTAGACATTGTATGTGCAGGCATCAATCACCAAACATGGTATATTAAAGTCCTTCATAAAGGCAGAGACATGACGGCCGATCTCTTAGAGGCCTTTGAAAACCATCCAGAATACAGCCGCACTGAGAAAGTCAGGATCGATATGCTCCGCCGCTTTGGCTACTATAGTACTGAATCCAATGGTCACTTAAGTGAATATGTTCCATGGTACCGCAAACGCCCAGCAGAGATTCGGGAATGGATCGATCTGAGTGAATGGATTCACGGAGAAACAGGTGGTTATCTGCGAGTCTGTCAAGAAGGACGCAATTGGTTTGATACAGAGTTTCCCAAATGGCTAAAAGAACCACCCCTGGAGTACAAACAAAGTCAGCGCAGTCAAGAGCACGGTTCTTATATAATAGAAGCTTTAGAAACAGGCAGAACATATCGCGGCCACTTCAATGTGGTGAACAACGGGGTCATTACAAATCTGCCAAACGACGCAGTTGTAGAGGTTCCAGGTTATGTAGATCAAACAGGTATCCAAATTCCCGTTGTAGGTGACCTGCCCTTAGGGTGCGCAGCAGTATGTAATGCGAGCATCTCTGTGCAGAGATTAGCTGTAGAAGCAGCAGTTCACGGTGATGATATGCTGCTTAGGCAGGCAATGCTCATGGATCCCCTGGTTGGAGCCGTTTGTAACCCTCCTGAAGTATGGCAGTTAGTGGACGATATGCTCATAGCACAGGCGAAATGGCTTCCCCAATACACAGAGGCCATTGATGAAGCGAAAAAACGACAGGCAGCAGAGCCTCGCCTACCAACAAAAAAAGGTTACCGAGGTGCTGCTCGACTGTAATACGAGTTTTAATATCAAAGTGAGGGAGTTTCTACCTATGCAGCTGTTTTTTCACATTTTAGCAAATAATATTCTACCCATCTTTGTCTTGATTCTACTCGGTTTTTGGTTAGGTCGGAAATTCCCCCTTGACCTTCCTACCCTGAGTAAAGTTTATTTTTATGTATTTCTGCCAGCTTTTCTCTTCGTCCATCTTGTGAATACGACCATAGCCTGGGAAATGGTAAATGTCTTTGCTTTCGCCGTCATCTTTTTAGCTTTGAATATGGTTATTAGTTACTTAATTGGCCGTATCCGTAAGTTCAGCAGCAGCAAAAAGGGGGCTTTTGCCAATTCCATCATGTTTTACAATTCAGGCAATGTAGGACTCCCCTTAATTACACTGGTGTTCTCTCAAACACCTTATTTTGAGGCCGCTCTTACAGCTCAGATCATCGTATTGGTTCTTCAGAATGTAACAACGAACGCAGTTGGGATTGTAAACGCAGCTCGAGCCGACCTAAAGTGGAAAGAGCTAGCAGTTGAAATCCTTGCTATGCCCAGCATATGGATTATACCTCTAGCTCTTATTGTGAAGACCCTAAATATTGACTTGTCAAATGCTGCGCCTTTATGGACACCTCTTCAGTACGCGGCCGACGCTTTAGTGCCTACAGCCCTTCTAACCCTTGGTGTTCAATTGAGCCGGACGAAATTTGTCTTAGGTGATTTAGACGTGTATCTATCTGTCTTTGTAAGACTTATAGCAGGTCCCATTCTCGCTTGGATAGTGCTCCGCCTACTTCAAATTCAAGGTCCCGTCGGACAAGCTCTGCTAATTTCATCATCTGTTCCTACAGCAGTAAATACAGCCTTAATCGCTTTAGAGTTCAATAATGAACCTGACTTTGCATCCCAAGTTGTTCTTACATCTACCGTGTGCAGCGCATGCACTTTAGTTGTAGTCATTTACTCTGCCCAGATTCTGTTTCCCTTATGA
>JAAYRO010000060.1 GCA_012518735.1 Bacillota bacterium | reverse complement strand
TCATGGGATGAGAGGCGGCTCTTTCAGCAGATAACTAGTGTTACCGGTATTGGGCCTAAGACTGGTTTAGGGATTCTATCAGCTGTTACCCCTATTGAGTTTGTTAGAGCTGTGGAGCAGCGGCAGCTAGAGGTCTTGACTCGCATTCCAGGCATTGGTAAGAAAACTGCCGAACGTCTGGTATTAGAGCTCAAGGATAAATTTAAGGGTACCAGCTGGGAGGGGGAGGAAGAAGAGGAAATGATGCCCATTGCTCCCGGGGGTATTCTACAGGATGCTGAGGATGCCTTGATCGCCCTTGGATACAGTGCCGGTGAAGCGGAGTACATGGTCCAAACAGCCCATGCCATTCTTGGTGATACTAATGATCTGCAAGAATTACTTAAGCTGGCCCTAAGTAGTAACATGAAGCAAAGGGGTGACCGTGTATGGAGGAGGAACGAATAGTTAGTGGGTGGAAACGTCCTGACGATTGGGATATTGAGACCACACTGCGTCCTCGTACCCTGGATGAATATATTGGTCAAACAAAAGTTAAGGAGCAGATGTCTCTTTTCATTACTGCCGCTAAGCAGCGGGGTGAGGCTTTAGATCACGTTTTACTATATGGACCTCCCGGACTTGGAAAGACGAGTCTCGCACATATTATTGCTGCTGAAATGGGTGTAGGCATTCATACTACTTCTGGTCCGGCCATAGAGCGCCAAGGTGACTTGGTAGCCATTCTAACAAATTTGCAGGCAAATGATGTCTTGTTTATTGACGAGATTCATAGACTAAGTAGGGCTGTAGAAGAGGTTCTTTATCCTGCTATGGAGGATTCAGCTGTAGATATTGTAATTGGTAAGGGACCAGGGGCACGATCTGTGCGAATTGATCTATCGCCGTTTACTTTGGTAGGAGCTACAACTCGTGCTGGTATGCTTACTTCACCTCTGAGAGATCGCTTTGGTGTCATAAGTCGGTTGGAACTCTATGAGGTGGATGATCTTAAAGCTATTGTAATGCGAGCGGCTGGTATACTTAATGTACAGATTGACGAGGCTGGTGCAGAAGAGATTGCAAAACGTTCTCGTGGAACTCCCCGGGTCGCAAATCGTCTGCTGAAACGGGTGCGGGATTACGCCCAGGTCAAAGCCGACAACTTCATTTCATATGAAGTGGCCCAAGAGGCCCTGGCTATGTTTGAAATAGATTCTAATGGCCTTGATCATCTGGATCGACGAATTTTGACCACCATTTGGCAGGTGTTCGCTGGTGGTCCAGTTGGTGTAGAAAGTTTGGCCGCGGCTGTAGGTGAAGAGGCCAATACGATTGAGGACGTATATGAACCATTCTTAATGCAGTTAGGTTTACTGCAGCGAACAGCTCGGGGACGATGTATTACTTCATTAGGTTATGATTATTTGGGCGTCCCTCGACCAGATGAGGAGGATTAGCCAGGTAGGTATGAGACGTTGAAGAAAGTGGGAAGGTGAGATTACTTGGCATGGAAAACCCAAGCCATAGTGCTTCGTGTACGCAATCTAGGTGAAGCAGATCGAATTGTCACCTTATACACTGAGCAGCTTGGCAAATTAAATGCGGTAGCACGGGGTGCACGCCGCATCAGAAACAGATTACTCAGTCCGACTCAATTATTTACCCATGGTCGTTACATGATCTTTCCAGGGAAAGGCTTACACAATCTAAGCCAGGCAGAGATTATCAATTCAGGGCAGGGTCTTAGGGACGATCTTGAGAAAATGGCATACGCCTCGTATGTTACAGAACTCCTAGACGCTTTGACTGCGGAAGAAGATCCTACTACAAGGATCTTTCCACTCCTTGCAGGAACTCTGTCTCTCGGTAATGCGGGACGATTTCCCTTGGCAGTACGAGCATATGAAATTCGTTTAATGAGCGAATTGGGCTACCAACCGGAGTTATACAATTGTTTGAACTGCCGGGAGAAACTAATGAATGATTTGTATTTTACCCAAGAAGGTGGGGTCGTGTGTGCTCAGTGTAATTCCCATTACCGAGATACAGTAAAGCTTACGAATGGAACGTGGGAATTAATGAAGCGCCTCTTGGAGTGGGACTTATCTCGCATAACTGTCTTACATCCTTCTGATGCTGATCTCAAAGAATTGCGGGGTCTGATGCGTAACTATATCGATTTTAGGCTAGAATATCCCTTGAAGTCTCTTGGTTTTTTAGAGATGCTGCAAAACATTCCACCGCTGGAGGTGAAAAACGATTGACTGGAGAATGGGGATATGTAGAGAAGATAGATATAATTCGAGAACGAACTGGCTTGGATTTTGTGCAAGCCCGTCAACTGCTTGAAGATGAGAATTGGGATCTTCTTGAGGCATTAACTCGATTTGAACAGAAGTCATTAGAAGAACGAGCTGAGAGAGACTCGAAGGGTGAAATGGTAATTAACAGGTTAAAGAACCTAATTATCGAAGGCAATAACACCAAGTTTCTCGTGAAGTCGCAGGACAATACAGTGGCAGAGCTTCCCGTTACGGTAGGCGTACTGGGGGCTGTTCTCGCCCCGAAATTAGCTCTATTAGGAGCAGCCACCTGTTTGTTGACTCGGTGTTCTATTCAATTGAATAGAACGGATAAGAGTAATGATGATGGGGGAGAGCTTGGGTCTGATTGACAATTCAGGGTCTATTTGATATAAAGGAAGAAAATAGCTTGGAGAAACCAACTATTATGGATCCTCTGAAGAGACCTTTCGTCCCTTGCTGTGGGGACGAAGGGTTTTTTGAGTGATAAGGGGGAGAGGAATGAACCTACAAGAAATGATAATGAGCCTGCAGAAGTACTGGGCGGCTCAAGACTGTATTATTTACCAGCCTTATGACTTGGAAGTGGGCGCAGGGACAATGTCTCCAGCCACTTTCTTAAAGGTCTTAGGCCCAGAGCCTTGGAACGTGGCATACGTGCAGCCAAGTCGCCGTCCTACAGATGGACGATATGGTGAGAACCCCAATCGTGTACAGCACTACTATCAGTATCAGGTGATTTTGAAACCGTCTCCAGATAATGTGCAGGACTTATATTTAGGTAGCCTTGAGGCTTTAGGAATTGATCTGCTCAAACATGATGTGCGATTTGTTGAGGATGATTGGGAATCACCTACACTTGGTGCTTGGGGTCTAGGTTGGGAAGTCTGGCTTGATGGAATGGAGATTACTCAATTTACCTATTTTCAGCAGGTAGGTGGTATTGACGTTCATCCAGTGGCTGCAGAGATTACTTATGGTATTGAGCGCCTAGCCATGTTTATTCAGGGCGTTGATAGTATTTTTGATCTTGTTTGGGTGGGAGATATTACCTATGGAGATGTTTTTCATCAAAACGAAGTAGAGTTTTCGAAATTTAATTTTGAAGCATCTGACTCAGACAAACTGTTCGCTCTCTTTGATTTGTGTGAATCGGAAGCACAGCGATTGATTGACATGGGCCTGGTTCTACCAGGATACGATTTTGTCCTTAAATGTTCTCATACTTTCAATTTATTAGATGCTCGAGGAGCGATTAGTGTTAGTGAGCGTACCCGCTTTATTGGTCGGGTACGTGCCTTGGCCCGATTAGCAGCTCAGGGTTATTTGGCTGAAAGGGAAAAAATGGGGTTTCCGTTGTTGAAAAGGGGGCAGAAGTAGATGCAAGATCTGTTAGTGGAAGTTGGTTTCGAGGAGCTGCCGGCCCGCTTTATTGATGATGCAGTTCAGCAGCTGGAAGAGACTATTACAAAACAACTTAAACAAGAACGCCTGCATTTCAGCGATGTGAAAACGTACAGCACCCCTCGCCGTCTAGCTGTATTAATTCATGATCTTAGTGAAGAACAGCCTGACCTGGTAGAGGAGATAAAAGGACCTCCAAGACAAATTGCCTATGATGCAGAAGGGAATTTGACAAAAGCGGGTACTGGATTTGCTCGCTCACAAGGAGTATCCCAGGACGAAATTGAGATAAGACAAGTTCAGGGTGGAGAGTATTTGTTTGCTCGCAAACATGTTGTCGGTCAAGAAACCTATACTTTGTTACCAACTATCATTTTGGACGCCATTCGCGGTCTGTCCTTTCCTAAGAATATGCGTTGGGGTTCGTATGAGTCCCGTTTCGCAAGACCTCTGCGCTGGATTGTGGCTTTATTTGGGGCGAAGGTGATTCCGGTTACGATTGAAGCAGTACAATCTGATCGGTATACTTATGGACATCGTCAACTGAGTCCTGGTCCCATTGCTATCCAAAGCCCACGAGATTATAAGGAAGTTCTGGAGAATAATTATGTTATGCCTGATTCAGGAGAACGGAAACAGATAATTTGGGAGCAGATTCAGGCATTGGCGTCCAAGCATGGAGGGAAAGTTCAACTCGATGAAGGACTTTTGCAGGAAGTGACGAATTTGGTGGAGTTCCCAACTGCTTTCTGCGGAAGTTTTCAGAAGGACTACTTGGATGTTCCTTCTGAAGTTTTGATTACATCGATGAAAGAACATCAGAGGTATTTTCCTGTGGTGGACTCAGAGGATAACCTCATGCCATTATTCATTGGTGTACGTAATGGTGCAGATAACCATCTGGACAATGTGATAAAGGGCAACGAGAAGGTTTTGACCGCCCGTTTGGCAGATGCGAAGTTCTTCTATGACGAAGACTGCAGAACATCGCTGGACGAGAATGTGGAAAAACTGAAATGGGTCGTATTTCAGGATGGACTAGGGACAATGTATCAAAAGGTTCTGCGCATTGAACGCCTAAGCGGCCTTCTTGCCGAAAAGTTGGGGTATACCCCTAAGTTAGACTCTATTAGTCGAACAGCTCGTCTTGCCAAGGCTGATCTAGTATCACAAATGGTTTACGAGTTTCCAGAGCTGCAGGGAATTATGGGAGAAAAATACGCACTTTTGGCAGGAGAATCAGAAGGAGTAGCCAAAGGCATTGGAGAACACTACAAGCCTCGATTTGCTGATGATTCCTTACCAACTACAGTAGAAGGAACTGTTGTTGGTATTGCTGATAAATTAGACACTCTCGTCGGGTATTTCGCCCTAGGGCGCATACCTACAGGCTCTCAGGATCCCTTTGCTTTACGAAGACAGGCGCAGGGTATTGTTCAAATGCTTGTTGGAGGAGACTACTCCATATCATTAAGGGAAATGATTTCTCTAGCTGCATCAGGTTATGAAGAAGTCTGTTTAGACATAGAGCACGAAAATGCCTTAGTGCAGTTTTTCCTAGCTCGGCTTCGAGTATTCCTGCTGGAGAAGGGACACGAATATGACATTATTGATGCAGTATTAGCATCTAATGACGATCGAGTTCCAGATTTAGTTAAAAAGGTCGAGGAATTGACCAAGTTCCGCAGGACAGATGATTTTACTAACCTAATTACAGCATACGAAAGAATGAGCAATTTGGCAGCAAAAAGCGAACAGATCAGTCTAGAACCGAATAAGTTCTCCGCTGCAGACAAAGCGTTTTCAGAGGCTGTTGCCGAATTGGAGAAGAACACTCTTCACCATTTGGAAG
Source organism: Bacillota bacterium (assembly GCA_012518735.1). Classification (GTDB taxonomy): domain Bacteria; phylum Bacillota; class Limnochordia; order Darwinibacteriales; family Darwinibacteriaceae; genus JAAYRO01. The sequence continues at coordinate 88,089 of JAAYRO010000060.1, read as the reverse complement.
GTAAAGACTACAGAAGGGTACTGCTGAATTTTGCTGAGTTTCGTAAACATGTTGACAGTTTCTTTACTGATGTGATGGTGATGGATCAGGATCCAGCAGTTCGACAAAATAGGCTGTCATTACTCCTTAAGACTGTACAATTGTATCAAATGTACGCAGACTTCAGGGTAATTGTTGTCAATGTGTGAAAAAACCTCCATTGAAGGAGGAGAATGGTGGGATTTACCGAATAGTATTTTTGGTGTTTAGCCCAGTGGTGTTTCCACGCTTGGGATTTGGTCCCAAATGGGGTAACATAGATAAACTTTACAATACAGAAGGAGGATGCATTAATGAGCACCAAATGGGTATATTTTTTCGGTGATGGGCAAACTGACGGTCAGCAAGGTAATAGGAATCTTGTTGGCGGTAAAGGTGCTAATCTTGCCGAAATGGTCTCGTTAGGAATACCAGTGCCAGGTGGTTTTACAATAACCACGGAAGCATGTACTGAGTTTTACGAAAACAATCAGCAGTGGCCAGAGGGTCTTGATGAGCAAATTCTTGAGAATCTCGCTCGTTTAGAAAAGGCTATGGGAGCCAAGTTTGGGGATACAGAAGATCCTCTGCTGTTATCGGTTCGCTCCGGTGCACGGGTATCCATGCCTGGTATGATGGATACTGTGCTTAATCTTGGATTGAATGACGACACTGTAAAAGGTCTAATCAAAAAGTCTGGAAATCCTCGATTTGCATGGGATTCTTATCGCCGTTTCATCCAAATGTACGGTGATGTAGTAATGGGCGTAGAACACGCTCTGTTTGAAGAAACCCTAGAGGAATTTAAGAAAAAGTATAATGCTAAGCAGGATACAGATCTTAGTGCAGAGGTTCTGCAGGAAGTAGTGGCTTCTTATAAGGATATTGTGGCTGAGTCTGCTGGTGAATTGTTCCCCACCGATCCTTTAAAACAGCTGCGTGGTGCCATTAATGCAGTATTCCTGTCCTGGAACACTGCTCGGGCTATTCGATATCGAAAGATCAACCACATTCCTGGCGAATGGGGAACTGCCGTTAACGTGCAGGCCATGGTCTTTGGTAATATGGGTGAGACTTCTGGAACGGGTGTTGCCTTTACTCGTGACCCTTCTACTGGGGAGAACGTTTTCTATGGTGAGTACTTAATGAATGCTCAAGGCGAAGACGTTGTTGCAGGTATCCGGACACCTCATCCCATTTCTGACTTGAAGGAAGAAATGCCTGAGATTTACGCTGAACTCGAAGAGATTTATCATAAATTAGAACAGCACTATAAGGATATGCAGGATATTGAGTTTACCATTCAAGAAGGCAAGCTTTATATGCTCCAAACTAGAAGCGGTAAACGGACTGCTACTGCAGCTGTAAGAATGGCTGTAGAGATGGTTGACGAAGGCTTAATCGATAAGAAAACTGCTGTTTTACGAGTAGACCCTGCTCAACTCGATCAGCTTCTCCATCCTATGATTGATCCTAATGCTGATTATGATGTACTGGCTACAGGGCTTCCTGCTTCTCCAGGTGCAGCTGCTGGCCGTATCGTATTTACTGCAGAGGATGCAGAGGAATGGGCTGATAAGGGCGAAAAGGTTATTCTAGTTCGAAATGAGACTTCCCCAGAAGATATTGGCGGGATGGATGTTGCTGAGGGAATCTTAACTGCCCGTGGTGGAATGACCTCTCACGCAGCTGTTGTTGCTCGCGGTATGGGCAAATGCTGTGTTGCAGGCTGTGGAGCTGCTAAGATCAGTGAAGCTAATAAGACTTTGACAGTAGGCGACACAGTGTTGAAAGAAGGCGACTGGATTACCTTAAACGGTACTGCTGGCGAAGTTATTGTTGGCCAAGTTCCAATGGTTGAAGTACAGATGACTGGAAACTTCGGTAAACTCATGGAATGGGCCGATGAGTATCGCGCTCTCAGCATTCGAACCAATGCTGATACACCGCATGACAGTCAGACAGCTCTTGATTTCGGAGCCGAAGGTATTGGACTGTGCCGAACAGAGCACATGTTCTTCGAAGGCGATCGGATTACACCTGTTCGTCAAATGATTTTTGCTAAAGACCAAGAAGGTCGCGAAGCTGCCTTAGCTAAGCTCCTTCCTTACCAAAAGGAAGACTTCAAAGGCATCTTTAAGACAATGAAGGGATTACCAGTGACTGTACGTCTGCTGGATCCGCCTCTTCATGAGTTTGTACCCCATGACGAAGGCACGATTAAGAGCCTAGCTGCAGAAATGGGTCTCACTGTTGATGAGCTTAAGGCTCGCATAGAAGAGCTTGCTGAAATCAACCCCATGTTAGGCCATCGCGGGTGCCGCTTAGGTGTTACCTATCCAGAGATTTACGCGATGCAGGCACGAGCCATTTTTGAGGCTGCTGCTGAATTAATTAACGATGGCATTGACGTAAATCCTGAGATAATGATTCCTCTTGTCGGTTCTGTTCAAGAACTTGAGCTGATGAAAGAAGTTTGTGTAAACGTAGCCGAAGAAGTCATGGCTGAAACTGGTGTAAAGTTCAGCTACCTTGTAGGTACTATGATGGAAATTCCTCGTGCCTGCTTGATTGCTGATTCTATTGCAGAGGAAGCTGAATTCTTCTCCTTCGGTACAAACGACTTAACCCAAATGGGTTTTGGATTTAGTCGAGATGACGCCGGTACCTTCCTACCTGAGTATGTAGACAAAGGTATTCTCGGAAGAGATCCTTTCCAGAGCTTAGATCAAGAAGGAATTGGTAAATTGGTAGAGATGGGTGTTCAACGAGGTCGAGCAACCAAACCCAATCTAAAAATTGGTGTATGTGGTGAACATGGTGGAGACCCAGCATCCATTGATTTCTTCCATCGTGTTGGGCTCGACTATGTAAGCTGCTCACCTTATCGGGTACCTATTGCTCGGTTAGCTGCAGCTCAAGCCAATCTGCGTAATCCCCGGTAGAACGAAACAAAATGGTGAAGGGGAGGAGGAAAATACCCTCCCCTTGGGGAACCCATACTAGACATAGTGTGGGTTTCTTTTTTGATTGGAGGGGATCGTTTCATGCGGATATGGGACACGACGTTAGAGTGGGAAGAACGTTACTTGTCGCCTTTTGCTATGCGTACAGCTGAATCAGAAGGGCGCCTCTATCCAGAAGAAGAATGTGAAATTCGTACCCCTTATCAGCGTGATCGCGATCGGATTATTCACTCAAAAGCATTTCGACGACTTAAATCGAAAACGCAGGTGTTTATTGCTCCACAGGGTGATCATTATCGGACACGTCTTACCCATGTCTTAGAAGTGGCTCAAATCAGCCGGACAGTTGCTCGGGCCCTCCGACTTAACGAGGACTTGACCGAAGCGATTGCCTTGGGGCATGATCTTGGGCATACTCCGTTTGGACATGCAGGTGAGTCTGCCCTTGAACGTTTGTTGGGCAGTTTTCGCCATAACGAGCAGAGTCTACGTGTTGTCGATCTTCTTGAAAACCACAGTCCTGCCTATCGAGGGTTGAATCTGACTGCAGAAGTTCGAGATGGAATACTCAATCATACAGGAGAGCGTTTGCCCAGTACACTAGAAGGGCTTGTAGTTCGCTTATGTGATCGAATAGCGTATCTCAATCATGATGTGGAGGATGCGGTTCGTGGTGGGATTCTGCACGAGTCTGACCTGCCCCAGGACGTAGTTTCCATACTGGGGAAGAGCCGTTCGGAGCGAATTGATACCATGGTCAAAGATGTAATTCATTCTAGTGCCGGTAAGAATACAATTACTATGAGTGATGAAGTGGACTATGCTACTAACTTACTCCGGCGGTTTCTCTTTGAGCATGTGTACATCGATTCGGTTGCAAAACAAGAAGAGGCAAAAGTTTATCGGATTATGAGTTTGTTTTTCCAGTATTTCTTGAACAATAAGAGCGAATTAGAGACCCGGGTAGGTTATGAAATTGATGACTTGTTCCTGAAGCGGGAAGTGGCTGACTATATCGCAGGGATGAGCGACCGTTTCGCAATCGCAGAGTTTCAGAGATTGTTTCTTCCATCAAGTTGGAATGGATAATAGGGGAGTGAGTGCAATAGCACGGTTTTCTGATGAATGGATTGAGCGTGTTAAGTCCTCCGTTGATATTGTGAGTGTGATTGAAAAGCGAGTGGACCTAAAACCCTCAGGCAGAAACTATGTTGGTTTATGCCCGTTCCACGACGAGAAGACACCTTCCTTTACGGTAAACCAAGAAAAACAGTTTTTTTACTGCTTTGGCTGCGGGACAGGTGGTAATGTCATTAATTTTATTATGCGAAGCGAGAATCTTTCATTTCCTGAGGCCCTCGTCTATCTTGCGCGCAAATCTGGAATTCCCGTCCCCTCATTATCTCCTCAGCAGCAGAAAATAGAGGAAAAGAAGGATCGTTTGCGTAAGATTAACCATTTAGCCGCGCAATATTATTACCGAAATCTCCGGGGTTCATTCGGTAAGACTGCTCGGGAGTATCTGAAAGGTCGCAGCATTGACAAAGCCTTAGCTCGAGAGTTTTTCCTGGGATACGCTGGGGAGGGCTGGAATGAGATCTGTCGGTTTCTTGAGTCAAGAGGGATCAATTTGCAGGACGCGGAAGAAGCTGGTTTGATTTATCAGGGTCGTCGTGGTTATGTAGATCGGTTTCGCAACCGCATTATTTTTCCTATATGTGATCACTTAGGACGTTTTGTTGGCTTTGGAGGACGAATTGTTGGAGACAATCAGCCAAAGTATCTCAACACACCAGAGACTCTTTTATTTCATAAAGGTTCAATCATTTATGGTTTGAATTGGTCAAAAGAATCAATTAAGGAGAAGGACCGGGTAATTATTGTTGAAGGATATACTGACTGCATTGCCCTTTCTGCAAAAGGTCAAAAGAATACGGTAGCCTCACTAGGGACTGCTTTTACAGAGCACCATGCACGTCTCCTCATGAGATTCACAAATAACGCTGTAATTGCTTTTGATGGCGATGCTGCTGGAGAGAAAGGAACCTTACGAGGATTAGAAATACTGCGCGATCATGGGATGCAGGTACGGGTGGCTGAGTTGGGGGATGGCCAAGACCCAGATAGTTTTGCTAGGACTCACAGTGCAGATGAGGTCCAGCAGTGGCTCAGTTCAGCCCAGCCGTTAATGGAGTATCAGATAAATAAAACAATTTCCAAATATGATATTCAGACTACGGAAGGAAAGTTGAGTGCTTCTCAAGAACTTGTTAGTATACTCTCTCAACTTGAAAATGCAGTTGCCAGAGATGAATATATTCGTTATGCAGCTCAACAGCTCCGTGTCTCTGAACAAGCGCTGCGGAGTGATGTGCTGCACAGCGTTGCAAAACCCCTTGGTAGTGGATTACCTCCACATATCAGAGGCAAAAACAGGCATAATAATAGCAATCTTCCCACAAGTACTTTACAGGGTGCTCGACAGAGCACTCTACCTTCAGGAGACGAATTGGTTGAAAGGGAAATTCTGCGGTGGTTATTGCACGAGCCAGGATTGATGGAAGAATTGATGGAAGAAGGGATTTCTGTCGAAGATTTTGAGGTAAGAGAGTACCGGCACCTTTTTTCATTAATGATTCAGAATCGATCAGATGCTCAGGGAGCATCAACAGCGGAGAACTTATGTAATTTAGGTGAACCTAATGGTAAGTGGGAGGAATATTTGAGTTCGTTTCGTATAGTTTTATGGAGACGAAGGTTGGAAAAAATAGAGGAAAAACTTTCTTCCTTGGAGAATGAAAGAAAAGGTTTTGATATTCATATGGAACTTTATCGACTTTTGAGAGATTACTACAGGGTTCGGAGTGCTATTGTTCTCTCCATCAGGGAAGGGAAAAATGAATGAGGCCCACGTGAAAGGGGGTATTGGGTTGAGCAAGAAAGAAGAAACAATTAATATAGATGCTGTTAATGAGTTAATCGCACGGGGAAAGAAACGCGGAATGCTGACTTATCGAGAAATCATGGATAGTCTGCAGGACGTAGAGCTGCTTCCTGAGCAAATAGATGAGATTTATGAGAGTTTTTCGGTCATGGGTATTGACGTAATTCCAGACTCTGGTGATGATGACGATCTAGAAGATGATGAGGAAAAAGAGGAGGAAGAAACTGACGATCTCTCAATCCCTGAGGGAGTGGGCCTTGATGATCCGGTCCGAATGTACCTCAAAGAAATTGGTCGAGTTCCTCTGCTTACAGCAGAGGAGGAAGTTGAAATAGCTAAGCGAATCGAAATGGGCGATGAAGAAGCGAAACGGGAATTAGCAGAAGCTAATCTGCGTTTAGTTGTAAGCATAGCCAAGCGTTATGTTGGACGGGGTATGCACTTCCTAGATTTGATTCAGGAAGGGAATTTGGGCTTGATTAAGGCGGTAGAAAAATTCGATTACCGTAAAGGGTTCAAATTCAGCACCTACGCGACATGGTGGATTCGGCAGGCAATAACTCGAGCTATTGCCGATCAGGCTAGAACAATTCGTATTCCCGTTCATATGGTAGAGACAATTAATAAATTGACTAGGATTTCTCGACAGCTTCTTCAGGAATTGGGGCGTGCACCTTTGCCAGAGGAAATTGCTGAAGAGATGGATATGCCTGTTGAGCGAGTGCGGGAGATAATGAAAATTGCACAAGAGCCTGTTTCTCTAGAGACCCCAATTGGGGAAGAAGAGGATAGTCATCTAGGAGACTTTATTGAGGACCAAGATGCGTTGGCTCCTGCAGAAGCAGCATCCTTTACCATGCTGCGAGAACAGCTTTCTACCGTTTTAGAGTCCCTTACTCCAAGGGAACAGCAGGTCTTAAGGCTGCGATTTGGCTTAGATGATGGACGTCCTCGTACGCTGGAAGAGGTTGGACAAGTTTTCGGTGTAACTCGTGAGCGCATTCGTCAGATTGAGGCCAAGGCGCTTCGTAAATTGAGGCATCCCAGCCGCAGCAAAAAGCTAAAAGATTTCCTGGAGCAGTAATCAGGTCTTGACATGACCTGACTGCTCCCTTATAATTAATGGGTAGTCAGGACCCCTAGCTCAGTGGTTAGAGCAGCGGACTCATAATCCGTTGGTCCTGGGTTCAAGTCCCAGGGGGTCCACCATTTTCATATTTTGCCAATTCGCCACCGGTCTGGGATATACTGGTGGTTTTCTTGACTTTACGGAAGGGGGAGTAACTATGGTCTATACTGTTCAAGATTGCTGTGAGATTATGGAACGATTAGCTGCCCTCGATCTGGCATTAGATTGGGATAATGTAGGTTTACAGCTTGGCAGTTTAGAACGAGATGTCCAAACGATTTTAGTAACCTTAACTGTTACAGAGGACGTGGCTGAAAAAGCTGTCTCGAAAGGTGTGGACTTAGTTATTTCTCATCATCCTTTAATATTTCGTCCACTGCACAGCATACGAACGGATCAGCCCCAGGGAAGGATAATTGAGAGTCTGCTAAAGAATGATACTGCTTTATATGTAAGTCACACAAATCTTGATCAAGCATCCTTAGGTCTAAACCATTGGTTAGCGGAGGATTTGGGATTAGAGGATGTGGCGATTCTTGTCCCTGCAGAAACGACAGGTACCGGATTAGGTAGAGTAGGATTCATTTCCCCTCAGTCTATCCGTTCCATTGCAGAATTAATAGAGGAGCGTTGGAATTACTCCGTCCGTATTGTAGGCAATCCAACTCAGGAAGTGAAGAAAGTTGCTGTCTGTGGCGGATCTGGCGGTAACCTTGTGAGAGACGCATACGCAAGTGGTGCAGAAGTACTTATTACAGGTGATGTATCCTATCATGATGCCCTTGACGCTTTAGAATTGGGCGTAAATGTAATTGATGCAGGTCACTTCGGAACAGAACAAATCATGGTAGGTAAAGTGGGCCGTTATCTGCAAGATGAATTGGGTGATGGAGTGACCATCATACAACACTTGGGTAGGGACCCGTTTTGCAGTAGTTGAAAATTCACGTCAATGTGTTATAATGAGGTTCCTGAGTGAACCAGGTGATCGCGGGAAGACTCTACCGAGTCTTCTTGAGGAAAGTCCGAGCTCCATAGAGCAGGATGCTGGGTAACGCCCAGTGGGGGTAACCCTAAGGCTAGTGCCACAGAAATAGTCCGCCTAGAGATAGGTAAGGTTGAAAAGGTGAGGTAAGAGCTCACCAGCGGTTAGGTGACTAATCGGCTAGGTAAACCCCATCCGGAGCAAGGTCAAATAGGGAAGCAGAGGCTGCTCGTCTCGTTTTACTTCCGGGTTGACCGCATGAGGTTTTAGGTAACTAAGACCCTAGATAGATGATCATCCTTGACAGAACTCGGCTTACAGGTTCACTCAGAACGAAATAAACAGCCTGGCTATTTTTAATAGCCGGGTTTTTTTATTGAAAAAATTACACTGAGAAGAAGGAGTTTCTTTATTTCGGGAGAATAGGGACAGTAAAGTGGTAGAAGGTGGGGGAAAGTGGGAGAGTGTAATTAGCAGGAAAGGTGTGGTGGGAAAATGTTCATGGGCGAATATCAGCACACTTTGGACGCCAAGGGGCGTCTAATCATTCCTGCTAAGTTCCGAGACGAGCTGGGCACAGGTTCAGTAATGACTCGGGGCCTAGATAATTGTCTCTTCTTATTTCCTGCAGAGGAATGGGGAATTCTTGAAGGAAAATTAAAGACTCTTCCCTTAACCAAAAGCGATGCTCGGCAGTTTGTGCGATTCCTTTTTTCTGGGGCAACAGAATGCGAACTGGACAAGCAGGGCAGAATCAATGTTCCACAGAATCTGCGGGAATACGCTCAAATTGAAAAAGACGCTGTCGTTATTGGGGTTTCCAGTCGAGTGGAGATATGGAGCAAGGAGAAATGGGAATCCTATGTGAACCAGGCTGAGGAATCATTTGAGAACATTGCTGAGAATATTGTAGAGCTTGGAATTTAATACCACTAGAGGTGATTAAGTTGGAATTTGCCCATGAACCCGTATTACTACGGGAGACAATCGAAGCGCTCAACTTAGTTCCAAATGGATGCTACGTTGACTGTACGCTGGGAGGAGCAGGGCACAGCCTAGGGATCTTATCAGCGGAGCCTTCTATTCGATTAATCGGGATTGATCAGGATCCAGAGGCCCTTGAACGGGCAAAGTATAGATTACAGCGCTATGGTGAGCAGATCATATTGGTTCATGATAATTTTCGAAACCTAAAGGAGATCCTAACGGGTCTGCAGATTTCTAGAGTTGATGGAATTTTGATGGATATTGGCGTATCATCACCACAACTTGATCAAGGAGAACGGGGATTCAGTTACCATAAAGAAGCTCGACTTGATATGCGGATGAATCCGCAGAATCCACTAGATGCTTGGACCATAGTTAATACTTATTCAAAAGAGGAGTTAACACGAATTATTTCTCAATATGGAGAGGAGAATTGGGCTGCAAGGATCAGTCAGTTTATTGTTGAAAAACGAGCTGTAGAGCCCATTAATACCACTCAAGATTTAGTAGATGTCATTAAGGATGCCATTCCGATAGGTGCTCGTCAAGGCGGTCCTCATCCAGCGAGACGTACATTTCAAGCGTTAAGGATTGCTGTGAATGACGAATTGGGAGCGCTGCAGGATGCACTAGAACAGGCAGTGGACGTTTTGGAGCCAGCTGGACGGCTGGCAGTGATCTCCTTTCATTCCCTAGAAGATCGCATTGTTAAGAGTTACTTTCATGATTTGTTGGGGAAATGCATTTGTCCACCATCACTGCCAGTGTGTGGCTGTGGACAGAAAGCGATTGTTCGATTAGTGAATCGAAAACCGATAACAGCTTCCCACGCTGAGCTTGAGAAGAATCCTCGAGCACGCAGCGCAAAGCTCAGAGTAGTGGAGAAACTGTAGGGAGGGTAAATGAATGGTACCAGCAAGAAAGCTGTCAAGTACAGACTATTATGATGGGGCAGCTGTTCCTGTACAGAATCCACGGCGCAAAACGCGCAAGAAAAGGATGCCGGCTACGATCAAGATCTGTCTCCTAGCTGTCCTGTTTGTTGTTACGTGCATTTTTTATCTCAACCAACAGGTTCAAACAATGTATCTAAGCCTGAAATTGGCTGAGTTGGAGCAGCAGGTAAAAACGGCTCAACAGCGAAATGATCACTTAAGGGTAAACTTAGAATCGGCTCGATCGCTTCAGAAGATCGAATATATTGCTCGTACCGAATTAGGTATGATTGATCCTGATGTATCGTCGAGTCTTGTAGTGAATCCTAGCGCGTCTCCGCATCAGCAGGCACAGGGTAGGTGGATCGAGGATACACCTGAGGATGAATGGGGAGTATTTGCTGCTTTGGCCGGATGGCTGAATAAGATTCTTCCATTAGGGGGAGTAGAAGCTGGCACGTTACGACGTTAGACGAACAGTTGCAGTTCGTTCCGTATTTTTGTTGTGTTTTTTTTTCATATGTATGTTTGGTTTGATAGGGCGACTAGCGTACCTTCAGATTTGGAAAGGTAAGCATTACTCAGAATTGGCCCAAGCTCAAAGAATGCGCCCCCGAGTAATTGATCCTCAACGAGGGAGTATTCTTGACCGCAATTATAAGACTCTTGCCATTAGTATAGGAGCCGATGCAGTTTACGCTATCCCCGGAAGCATTCCGGATCCGGCGGCAACCGCGCAAAAATTGGCTCCTTATTTGTCTTTATCTGAAGAAGAGCTTACTATGCTTCTCAACACCGACAGTCAGAGAAGTGTGTGGCTTGAGCGGGGACTTTCTCCTGATGCTGCTGAGCAGATTCGTCAGTTGAATCTTTCTGGGATACGATTAGTAGAACGACCGCAGAGATACTATCCTAACGGGACACTGGCCGCCCATGTTCTGGGGATTGCAGGTATTGATAATCAGGGTCTCGAAGGCTTAGAGTATCAGTACGATGAAGTTCTTCGGGGAGTACCGGGTCAATTAGCTCTAGAAAGAGATGCTGCTCAACGGAGCATTCCAGGTGGTATGTCTCAATATAGTCCACCTCAGGATGGATATGATCTTGTATTGACCCTTGATACGGTAATCCAGCATATTGCTGAGAGTGAGATAAAGCGAGCAGTGGAGTCTACAGAGAGCGAGCGAGGTCTAATTCTTATTATGGATCCCTGCACAGGTGAGATATTGGCTAACGCCATCTATCCTACGTTTGACCCTAACAATTATAGCCAATTTTCCCTCGAGACAAGACGAAACATTGCCATTACGGACCAGTATGAACCTGGTTCAACGTTTAAGTTTGTTACTGCTTCGGCTGCACTCGATTTAGGCATCACCTCCCAAGACAGAGAGTTTTACAGCGGACCCTATTGGGAGGTTGGAGGTGGAAGAGTACGAAACTGGGATGGACGGGGCAGCGGGAATATTAATTTTCTGCAAGCAATAGAAAGCTCTGATAATATCACGTTTGCCCAGCTGTCTGTGGAAATGGGTCCCGAACGGTTTTATCCCTATATTCGTGGTTTTGGTTTTGGAAGTCGTTTGGGAGTAGACTTTCCTGGAGAAAGCAGCGGAACAGTAGTTGCTCCTGGTGAAGTACGACACGGGGAGACTATTCGGTGGGCGAACATTGGGTTTGGTCAAGGAATTGCTGTCACACCTATTCAGCTGTTAGCTGCTATTGGAGCTGTTGCAAATGACGGGGTTCTTATGAAACCGTATTTTGTGAAGGAAATTCGAGATCAGCAGGGGAAGCTTATTGATCAAACTGTGCCTGAAGAAATAAGTCAGGTTATATCTGTGGAAACAGCACGCCAAGTGGCTAGACTACTTCGCTCTGTAGTAGTCAATGGGGGTGGAAGTAGGGCCGATATTGCAGGATATTACGTAGCAGGAAAGACTGGCACTGCAGAGGTTCCGGAAGGCGGAGGCTATGGTAAGGGTCGAATTGCTTCCTTTGTGGGGTACGCTCCAGTGGATGATCCTGTCTTAGCTGGGTTGGTTATTTTGTATCATCCTGAGACGAAGAACCCGTATGGTGGCGTTCATGCAGCTCCAGTCTTTCAGACTGTTGTAGAAGAGAGCCTGAGTTACTTAGGTGTTGAAAGACGTAAGGAAGCATCTAAGCGTACATCTATGGCAGTCGTACCGAATGTGCGGAATTTTTCTCTATTGGAGGCCCAAGCCAAGCTGGCCCATGAGAACCTTCAGTGGACTTATGAAGGAGATGGGGCTCTAGTATCGGATCAAGTACCTAACCCTGGAACTCGTGTTCCGCCACAGACTACCGTTCGTTTGTACTTTTATGAAGAGGAAATAGCTCAAGAGGTGTCGGTTCCATCGGTTTTAGGTCAGAGTATGCGGGATGCCTCAAGCATATTGTCAGAAGAGGGTCTCTACATTCGTATTATTGGTAGTGGAATGGCTAGAAAACAAACCCCTGCTGCAGGTGCGAAGGTTCCCTACGGTTCTGTAATTGAAGTGGAATTCTCGCCTTAGGACAGGAATAGTGATAGGTAGGGAGGGCATCGTAGTGCAGCTGTTAGAGCTACTAGGAAATATTGAATATGAATTAGTTGGAGAAGATGTGCCAATTCAAGATATTACTTATGATTCGCGCTTGGTTAAAAAAGGAAGCTTATTCATAGCCGTAAAGGGGTTTAGGGTTGATGGTCATGATTTCCTTTTCGAAGCTGTGGCAAAGGGTGCTGCAGCTGTTGTAGTAGAACGGGTTGTTCCAAACCTGGGTGTTCCACAAGTTGTAGTGCCAGATGCTCGCGTCAGTATGGGCCATATTGGGGCTGCGTTTTTCGGAAATCCTGCCCAATACCTTAGGATTATTGGTGTTACTGGAACAAATGGTAAGACCACTACTACCTATTTAATTAAGTCTATTTTAGAGGAAGCAGGGTACAAGGTTGGCTTAATTGGAACCATACAGACCGTGATTGGGCAAGAAGCGTTTGCGGCCACCCGCACCACGCCTGAGTCCCTTGATCTACAGCGGCTGTTAGCAGAGATGGTAGAAGCGGGTATAGAATATGTGGTAATGGAAGTCTCATCACATGCTCTAGAACTGCATCGAACAGCAGGTTTGGTCTTTGATATAGGTGTTTTTACCAATCTTACCCAGGACCATTTGGATTTTCACACCACATTTGCCGATTATTTTGCAGCTAAAGCAAAGTTATTTAGTACATTAACTGATATGGCTGTTATTAATTTCGATGATGACTATGGTCTGGATATGGCGGCACAAAGTCGTGCTCCTATTATAAGCTATGGAGTGGAGCAGCCGGCCCAAGTGAGGGCTTGTCATATACGTGTGTCCAGTACAGGTGTTAAATACTTGCTTATAAGCCCCTACGGTGAACAGGAAATAGACCTGCACCTAACGGGTCATTTTAATGTGTATAATTCTCTAGCCGCAGTTGGGGCTTGCCTTGTTGAAGGCGCAAGTCTTGATATAATAAAGAGAGGGTTAGAGGCGGTTGTAAGTGTACCAGGGCGTTTTGAAACCATAGATAATGAATATGGATTAGGAGTCATTGTGGATTATGCTCACACCCCTGATGGTTTGGAGAATATTCTCAAAACGGCTAGGCAGTTAACTAATGGACGAATTGTGCTGGTATTTGGCGCTGGTGGTGATAGAGATAAGGGAAAACGACCTTTGATGGGCAGGGTGGCTGCTGAGTTGGCTGATGTGACTATTATCACATCGGATAACCCACGATCGGAAGACCCTATTTCTATTTGCCGTGATATTGAGCGTGGTTTTTTGGCTGCTAGACCTAATGGTAGTTATAAGATTATTACCGATCGGCGTGAAGCAATCAAGCACGCTGTTGCCCATGCAGACAATACCGATATCGTACTGATTGCAGGTAAGGGGCATGAAACCTATCAAGAGTTTGCTGATACAAGAGTTCATTTTGATGATCGGGAGGAAGTTATTGCAGCTATAAAGGAGCTGAAATTGTAAATGCGAGCATTGAAACTACGGCAAGTGGCAGAGTTTGCAGGAGGAACAACCAGTTCTTCCGGATGTGTGCAGCATGTGACAATCGACAGTCGAACAGCGAAAGCTGGTAGTCTTTTTGTAGCGCTGGAAGGTGAAAATGTGGATGGTCATGAGTTTGTGCCTGATGTGCTCAAACTCGGAGGGTATGCTTTAGTTCGAGAAGGAACCTATTCTGGTCCAGGCATTATTGAAGTAGAGTGTCCACTAGAGGGACTACAAAACTTGGCCAAAGCCTATCTCGAGCAGTTCTCCATACCGGTTGTAGCCGTAACTGGCAGTAATGGAAAAACATCGACAAAAGACATGATTGCTCAAATTCTTCGGTCAAAGTTCTCAGTGCATAATACAAGCGGTAATTATAACAACGAGATTGGACTGCCCTTGACTATTTTAGGTTTGGACGATCACCATGATGTTCTCGTTGTTGAGATGGGAATGCGGGGATTGGGGCAAATTAGTCATTTGGCGTCAATCTGCCCGCCTACAGTGGGAGTCATAACCAATATCGGTCCTGTCCATCTCGAGTTGTTGGGGAGTATGGGCAATATTGCCAAGGCAAAAGGAGAGCTTCTAGAAGCTCTGGGTCAAGAGGGTGTGGCAGTATTAAATGGTGACGATCCTTCTGTAAGAGGGCAGGCTCGGAGTTTTCCTGGTACAGCTGTTTACTACGGTCTAGATCCTACAAATGATGTGGTTGCGAGCGGGATTGATGTGGACGTCGATGGGCGTCCTACGTTTCATGTTGAGGGTCCTGATATTGAAGGAGATGTCAAGTTAGCCGTTGCAGGAGTTCACAACGTTTGGAACGCATGTGCTGCAATTTCGGTTGGTCTAGAGTTCGACATTCCCTTTGACTCATGCGCTGAGGCCCTAGAAGACTTAGCACTAAGTGCAATGCGTCTAGAGGTACAGCGTAATCCAGAAGGGGCCGTAATAGTTAATGACGCTTATAACGCTAGTCCTGCCTCTGTTCGAGCTGCACTTGACACCATAACCCACATGAAGTGTGAAGGTGAGCGAATAGCTATTCTAGGAGATATGTTAGAATTAGGCACCATGTCCCCTCAAGCTCATGCTGAGGTTGGGGCCTACGCTCGTGAGTGTTGTGACAAAGTTGTCTTCATTGGAACATATAGTGAGGTTATGCAGGAGGGGGCAGGAGAAGGGGAAGTATTTGCAACAGTAGATGAGTTTATCGAATCAGGATTTTCAGTTGGCTCTGGAGATCTGGTATTGGTCAAAGCATCCCGCGGCCTGAAATTTGAACGGGTGGTTGAGCAGTTGATGAAAGGCAGGAACTAGTTGATGTCTAATGAACTTGCACCCTTGATTAGTGCCCTTATTGCTTTTGGAATAACCCTTTTGATTGGTCCAAAAACCATTCAGTACTTGCGGCGTCTAAAATTCGGACAGCAAATTCGCAGCGATGGTCCACAGACTCATTATAAAAAGGCGGGGACCCCATCCATGGGTGGGATCATTATTCTTCTTGGATTAACGATTGGCGTAGTCCTAGTTCGTCAAGTTAGTGATCATGTGGCTCTTGCTTTGTTTGCTACTCTTGGATTTGGAGTCATTGGTTTTGTGGACGATCTTATCAAGATTGTAGCTAAAAGACCTCTTGGTCTGCGGGCTCGAGAGAAGTTAGTAGGGCAGATTGGAATTTCCCTGCTCGTTGCGTTATACGCTTACACGAGGCCAGATATTGGAACCGAGCTGATTATTCCTTTTTCCGGCAATACCGTATCGATGCCCCCCCTGATCTTTATTGTTTTTACAGTACTGGTCATGGTAGGGACTGCTAATGCAGTGAACTTAACAGACGGTCTCGATGGGTTAGCAGCGGGCAGCACAGCCATAGCTGCTGCAGCATACGGTATTATTGCTTTCTTGCTGGGCCATATCGATCTGGCTGTTTTTGCAGGATCCGTAGGAGGGGCCTGTTTGGGATTTTCATGGTTCAACGCTCCTCCCGCACAAGTGTTTATGGGCGATACTGGATCTTTAGGTCTAGGAGCAGCATTAGGCTCCTTGGCAGTTCTTACAAAGACTTCCCTCTTTTTACCCATCATTGGTGGATTGTTTGTAATAGAAACTGTGTCTGTTATTCTGCAGGTGGTATATTTCCGGCTGACTAAAGGGCAAAGGTTATTTCAAATGGCGCCTATTCATCATCATTTTGAACTATTGGGTTGGGCTGAACCGAAAGTCATGATTCGGTTTTGGCTGATTGCTCTGGTTTTTGCTCTTGTTGGGTTGTTAGCCATCCTCTAGCCGAATATAGATTAGGGAAGGGGGCGAGAGGTTTGTTCACTAGAAGCGGAAAACCGGATATCTTCGTGTTTGGTGCGGTTATTATTCTCTTGAGTATTGGTCTAGTAATGGTATTCAGTGCTTCCTCGGTCATGGGTCTTTCAGAACATGGTGATCCCTATCATTATGTACGGCGTCAAAGTCTGTTGGCTGTGATCGGTTTAATTGCTCTATTTGTATTAATGAAAGTCGACTACCATATTTTTAAGCCTCTGGCTCTGCCTGGCTTAATCATTTCGTTCGCTTTGTTAGCTGCAGTCATCTTTGTTGGTCAGGATATAGGAGGCGCGACAAGATGGATACGAGTCGGATCCTTTAATCTTCAACCATCAGAACTTGCAAAAATTGCTATGGTAAACTATGTAGCTGTATATATCTCAGTAAAGCGAGAGCGGGTTCGGCGATTCTTCACTGGTCTTTTACCTGTCTTACTGTTATTGGCAGGACAATTTGTCTTAATCATGCTTGAACCGGATTTCGGTACGGGCGTCGCCTTAGCCTTTACAGTAATTGTGGTGTTGTTTGCAGGTGGGGCTCATATTGGACAATTGATTTTCTTAGGTATTTCTGCTGCGCCAATACTCTGGAAACTTATGATGCTGAAGGAATATCGAATGAAACGTTTCTTTGCTTTTATAGATCCTTGGGCTGATCCTACTGATACGGGATGGAATATTATCCAGTCGCTGTTGGCTATCGGGTCTGGAGGAATATTCGGGGTAGGTCTGGGAAAAAGCAGACAGAAGTTTTCCTATTTACCAGAGCATCACACCGACTTCATATTCGCCATCTTATGCGAAGAATTAGGCTTCTTAGGCGGATTTGTTGTAATTACTCTGTTTTTCATTATTGCGTGGCGTGGGTTGAGAATCGCTTTAAGGGCACCTGATCTTTATGGGACTTTACTAGCTATTGGAATTACATCTATGATCGCTTTTCAAGCTATGCTTAATATTGGTGTGGTTACTGGTTCACTGCCAGTAACAGGGATTCCACTTCCCTTTATTAGTCATGGAGGTTCGTCACTTCTCATGAGTTTAGCGAGTGTTGGGGTTTTGCTCAACATTTCTCGCCAGTGTAAGGATTGATAGGGCTCCATTTTCACCAATCATCTCTCCCTGCATACAATGTACGGACTGAATCAGGGTAGAGGTGATCATATGTCGAAATTGGTGGTCGAGGGAGGGCATCGTCTTAAAGGTGCTATCCGGATTAACGGAGCCAAGAATTCGGCTTTAAAGCTCATGGTTGGGGCTATGCTGGGACAAGGCACATTCACCATTAGTGATGTACCGGCAATCACTGATGTTCGTACTATGTGTGGGGTTTTAGAGGCGTTAGGTGTCCAGACCTGCCTAGTAGACAATGAACTGCGACTTCAAGTAGGCGTTCTGCAGGGACGGGTTCCGGAAGAGTTGGCCAAGTCCATGAGGGCGTCGATTCAGGTCATGGGTCCTCTTCTGGCCAGATTAGGATGGGTAGAGGTGGCCCTACCTGGTGGATGTGCTATTGGTACTCGTCCCCTCGATCTTCACCTAGATAATTTGATCAAGCTTGGTGCCAGAATTGAAGTGACCGGACAGCGAATAGCTGCTTCTGCAGAGTGTTTATATGGAACAGATATTACACTCCGCTATCCCAGCGTTGGCGCGACGGAGAACTTAATGATGGCAGCAGTGCTGGCTAAAGGGGAAACAGTCATTCGCAATGCTGCTCAAGAGCCAGAGATCATTGATATACAACAGTTTCTCAATGCAATGGGTGCTAAAGTACAAGGGGCCGGCAGTCCTGTAATCAGAATTGAAGGTGTATCTGATTTGGGCTCAGCTGATTACAAGGTTATCCCGGATCGGATCGAAGCTGGAACCTATCTGCTGGCAGCTGCTGCCACAGGTGGTCAAGTAACTTTGGAAAATGTAGTTCCAGAGCATCTAGAAGCACTGCTGACTGTATTAGAGGCAATGGGTGTTGAGGTTTACAGAAACGAGGATGGCTTGACGGTTTGGACAACTAACAAGTTGAGGTCACAGCATGTTGAGACTGCTCCCTATCCAGGATTTCCTACAGATCTCCAGCCCCAGTTTGTTGTTCTTGCAACTCAGGCAGCAGGAGTTAGTATTATTCATGAATCAGTATATGATCGCCGCTTTGGTTATACTAGTGAGCTCAAGAAGATGGGTGCTCAGATTAAAGTGGATGGGCGTCAAGCAGCGGTCGTTGGTCATACTCCTCTTAAAGCGGCCCAAGTGGAAGCAGGTGACTTAAGGGCTGGTGCTGCACTGGTCATTGCTGCTTTAGCTGCCAGAGGGGAAACCACAGTTCTAGGTGTTGAACATATAGATCGTGGTTATGAGTGTATTGAGATGCGTTTACGTCAGTTAGGAGCCAAGATCTCTCGAATGGAGGAGAGGAGGGAAGATGCTCTTCCAGTTTCCGTTCTTAGATGGGGAGGAAGGTGATGTGGTGAGTGAACCTGTTTCCACAAGTAAAAGTGCCTTTTATTTCCTTGTACTTTTATTAGTGATCGCCGCCTATGTCTTTTTTAACTCTCCACTGTTTGAAACGGACCATCTAGAGTGGACAGGCCTCGTTTTCCTAGATGAGGAGGAGTTAGATGCATTTGTTGATTTCTCACCCATTAATGTGCTGCGTTTGGATACCGGCAATCTTGCAAAACATATTAAGAAGCATCCTTGGGTAGATGAGGTTAAGATACGGTGGAGATGGCCTAATCGAGTACAAGTGACTGTTTTGGAGCGAAAGCCGCTGGCAATGATTCCTATAATGGGAGGATGGTTTTTACTCGACCCAGAGGGAAATCTGTTACCTCCTCCAAGAGGGATTGCCATCTATACCCTTCCGTTAGTAACTGATATAGATATAGACTCGGCGGAGCAGTTGAAAACCACGGCCCGGCTGTTGAGGTCCATACCATCTTGGCTGGAAGATTATGTTTCTGAATGGAATGTAAAAACTGCTTCCTTTGTCAGCAGAGAGGGTACTCAGATTGTTATTGGTGACCAGACCGATTTGGATGAGAAGTTTGCTTTACTAAAATTAATCCTGGAGGATCTGACTGTACAAGGCGTTACACCAGTCAGGATAGACTTACGGATTCCAAAGAGTCCGGTCGTTACTACTAGATAGTTTTTCTTTTTCCTTAGATTAGAGGGAAATTCGGATTGAATGTGGAATGTTGTGCTTTAGGAATTTGATGTGCGAAGAAGGGGGATCCCATGTTCGAATTTGATCTAGAAAATGTGCAGTTTGCGGACATAAAGGTGATTGGCTGTGGGGGAGGCGGCAGTAATGCAGTAAATCGAATGATTGCAGCTGACCTACAGGGAGTCCAGTTTATTGCTTTAAACACAGATGCTCAAGCTCTGCAAATGTCGGAAGCGAATTTGAAGATACAAATTGGTCAGAAGCTAACGAAAGGGTTAGGAGCAGGATCTAATCCTGAGATTGGTCAGCGTTCTGCAGAAGAATCTAAGGAAGAAATTCGTCAAGCATTAGAAGGCGCGGACATGGTATTTATCACCGCAGGGATGGGTGGAGGTACTGGAACTGGTGCTGCTCCTGTTGTGGCTGAAGTCGCTAAAGAAGTTGATGCGTTAACGGTGGGAGTTGTTACGAAACCATTCTCATTTGAAGGGCGACGACGACAAGCACAGGCGGAAAAAGGTATTGAGAAGCTTAAGTCTAAAGTCGATACATTAATCATTATTCCTAATGATCGCCTGCTCCAAGTCGCTGAAAAACGCACGTCTATCCTGGAAGCATTTCAGATTGCCGATGATGTGCTGCGGCAGGGTGTCCAAGGGATTTCCGACTTAATTACCGTTCCAGGTCTCATTAATCTCGACTTTGCTGATGTTCGTACTATTATGACAAGTGCTGGTTCAGCTTTGATGGGAATTGGACAAGCAACTGGTGAGGATCGGGCGGTAAAGGCTGCTCAGCAAGCCATTTCCAGCCCATTATTGGAAGCGTCTATAGAAGGGGCTAAAGGCATTCTGTTGAGTCTAACCGGGAGTTCGAATCTAGGTCTATTTGAGGTCAATGAAGCGGCTGAAACAGTTGCAGAGGCTGCTGATCCAGAGGCAAATATTATCTTCGGAGCTGTTATTGATGACAGCCTTCAGGATGAGCTGCGCGTAACAGTCATTGCCACTGGTTTTGACGATGCGAAACCACGTGAAGACTTTAAGATCAGTAAGGAATTAGATATTCGACCATTTGGAGACGATGAATTAGATATTCCAGCGTTTTTGCGGCGGAAGTAAATTTTCAAGGATTTATGAAAGGCCAGAAGTTCAGTTCTGGCCTTTTTTTATTCCATTTTTTTAATTTCTTTCCGGAGTTTCTTGAGAATCTTCTTTTCTAGGCGAGAAATATAAGATTGAGAAATTCCCAGCATATCTGCTACTTCCCGTTGAGTTCTCTCCTGTTCGGTGTTGAGTCCAAAACGCAGCTCCATTATTTTCTTCTCTCGTCCTGTAAGCCGCTGTAGGGCCGTGGCTAACAGGGCCTTATCCACCTCTTCTTCAATGTACTTTACTACATCACTTTCGCTGCCCACCACATCGGCAAGGACAAGTTCATTTCCATCCCAATCAGTGTTGAGGGGTTCATCAAAGGACACTTCAGCCTTGAGTTTACTTGTTCGTCGGAGGTACATTAAAATCTCGTTTTCAATGCAGCGTGACGCATAAGTGGCCAGTTTTATGTTCTTAGAGGGATCAAATGTATTAACGGCTTTGATTAGACCTATGGTGCCTATGGAGACTAAATCTTCAATGAGAATTCCTGTGTTTTCAAACTTACGGGCAATATAAACTACCAGCCGCAAGTTGCGTTCGATGAGGGGATTCTTAACAGATTTATCACCGGCTTGAAGCCGAATCAGAAGCTCTCTTTCTTCTTCGCTCGTAAGGGGAGGCGGCAGGACTTCGCTGCTCCCTACGTAGTGGATCTTAGGAATCAGACCTATACGATGAAAGACTGCAATCAATCGTAGTCGAAGCTTGATTTTAAACTTTTGGATTGGAAGACGCTGCATGTGACTGCCCTCCTTCTGAAACGGTGATCTGTTCTTGGTCGACGTTTTTCGGCAAAGCAACTGCTTCTTGCAGAACGGTGGGGGGTACTAGAGCTTCGTATTCACCTTCTGGATCCAATATACGGGGATGGAGGGCAATGATTGGCTGCACATCTAGATCACCACTGGCCTCATTGACAAAACGGACTCGATCGGGGCGAAAACCAATTAGAAGGCCATTCTCCTTTCCGATGGAGCTAAAGGGAATAATGCGCAGACGAGCAGCCCATTCTTGCTCTTCAACGATGCGGTCGATGGATGTGAGGTCACCATTTTCTAAAGAGCGAACCGCTTTTACAATAGTCTGGGGAATCAGTGAGGCAACGGCTTCGTGTTCTACAATAATTACAGGTTGTCGGCTTAGTGGATCGCGGAGATTGTTTCCAGTGTCGATTAGAGCACGAATCATCACTGATTTTTCGCCACAGGTGATCTCTAGGGGCAGCTGGTAGACGCTGTGGATGATTCGTTGGTGAATCACGCCCCAGCCAAGCTCTGCAATGATTAGAATTGTGACAATTGAGATCAGGATCCCGAAGGGAAAACGGGGCGCGGTAAAATCACCAAGCAGATACGCTCCACCTATGCCAGCGCCTGCAGCCACAAAACCAATGACATAGAAGTGTCCCAGAATAGAAAGAATACGCTGTTTCGCCAGGGGATAGAATGTAATCAGAATCATAAGGATGGATACAATAACAACGACAGGAATAAACCGCAGCAGCCCATAAAACGGGATTATCTGTAAGCTCGCCAGTAAGTAAAGAAGATAGTGCAATGTGCCAACAAGTGAGGCTGCAGCAAGGCGTTTGGAACTGGTGGGAGTACGTGTTACAGCAGCTGTGGCCCAAAGAAGAAGGTATTCGAATGCAAAATTCGCACTGAGGCGCAGTAACCAAACGTCCACATACAAAGTATATTCAGGCACGGGTTTCCTCCCTCTCTTATGCATTCATTTCATGATATTACGGGAATAAGGGTCGAAATCCTTCTTTGATTCTAGAAAATTATGATGATTCACAGGATGGAATAGATCTGCCCAAAGGTGGCAATACTGAGAACTGTAGTTGGTATCTTGGGGGGGATAGTTGTGAACAAGGTTGAAATTTGTGGTGTAAACACTGCTAAACTGCCTGTGCTGCCAAATAAAAAGATGAAGGAACTCTTGGCCAGAACAAAACAGGGTGATTTGAGCGCCCGTGAGGAAATGGTACAGGGAAATCTGCGATTAGTATTAAGTGTAATTCAGCGGTTTAACAATCGGGGAGAACTAGTCGATGACCTTTTCCAAGTTGGATGTATCGGACTGATGAAGGCTATAGATAACTTTGACCTAAGTCAGAATGTAAAGTTCTCTACATACGCTGTTCCTATGATTATTGGTGAAATCAGGCGTTACTTGAGAGACAATAATCCAATCCGTGTCAGCCGTTCCCTGAGAGATACTGCTTACAAAGCTCTTCAGGCTCGTGACAGTTTGGCGAATAGATATTCAAAGGAACCGACTATTAGTCAAATTGCAGAAGAGCTGCAGATCCCTAGAGAAGATATTGTTTTTGCTCTTGATGCTATTCAAGATCCTATTTCACTGTTTGAGCCAATCTACAATGATGGTGGAGACCCCATCTTCGTTCTTGATCAAATTAGTGACGACAAAAATACAGATGGCGATTGGATAGAAGGGGTTAGTATTAAAGAAGGCATGACCCATTTGGGAGAACGGGAACGACTTATTTTAACTATGCGGTTTTATGAAGGGCGCACTCAGATGGAAGTGGCTGATGAGATAGGGATTTCTCAAGCACAGGTTTCTCGTTTAGAGAAAGCCGCTTTACGGCATCTGCGAAAATACATGGCCACTTGAGAATGGGGGGAAGAGGAGTGGATACTCGAGTCTTGCGTGTGCGTCTGATTGTAGTTTTTTGCCTAATACTTGCAGGAGCAGTAATTGGATTTTTCCTCTACGGAGTTCTTTCTCAGTTTTCTGCTGACACTGCATTTGCTAAGGAGAACTTAATTCGACTTCATGTGTTAGCAAACAGTAATTCACCAGGGGATCAAGATCTCAAACTGCTGGTTCGAGATGCAGTGTTGGCAGAGACAAAGGACATATTCGCAGAAGCTCAAACCAAAGAAGAAGCTCAAGTGCTGATTGTTCATAATCGGCACAGAATCGAAAAAGCAGCCCAAAACGTAATTGAAGAAGCGGGATACGACTATCCTGTAACACTTATGGTAGGGCACTTTCAATTCCCTGAAAGAGTGTACGGTACCCTAGTTCTTCCGCAGGGTGGATACGACGCTCTAAAGGTAGAAATTGGGGCAGGCGCGGGTGATAATTGGTGGTGTGTATTGTTCCCACCCTTGTGTTTCGCTGGACTTGACGGGAATACATCAGCTGAACCTTTAGCAAAAGTCAATACAGATAAGGAGGCTTCAGGGATAGCCTTTCGAATCAAATTGTGGGATCAACTGTTAGACAGTCAATATGCTAAACGAATTCAGAAGTGGTGGCAGGCATCAGCAGCAGCTACTCATCCTCGAACATCAAATTAACGGCCGCAAGGCCGTTTCTTTTTTCAACGAATGGCATATATTTGTAAGGAGACAGTCAGGAGGATGGGCCAGTGTTTATTAAGACATCAGACTTGAGACATCTTGATGTGATCAATATAGACGAAGGTCGTTACTTAGGAAATGTATGTGATGTGGACATGGATCCGCAAACTGGTAAGATTCGTGCACTCATTGTTGATCGACCTGTAAATCGCTTCTTCTGGTTTACCCGCAGGGATGATATTGAGATTCCATGGAAGGATGTTATTACTGTTGGAGTAGATGTAGTATTAGTGAAAAACAGGACATGGCATCGGTAGTGGTTTTGGGGTATAATGTCATCAGGAGGGGTAGAGTATGCGGTGTCCTTTTTGCTTACATCTGGACAGTAAAGTATTAGATTCTCGACAGACGGAGGAGGGTGCATCCATTAGGCGAAGAAGAGAGTGTATGGCATGTCACAAGCGATTTACTACTTATGAACGTTTAGATGAAGTACCATTTATGGTGATAAAGAAAGATGGTCGTAGGGAGCCTTTTACTCGCACCAAAATCCTCAATGGTATTTTAAGGGCTTGTGAGAAGCGCCCCATTTCGCTGCAGACAATCGATAGTTTGGTAGATGAAATTGAACGGGATGTTCGTTCTGGGCTTGATCGTGAAATATCGTCGGAGGCGATTGGTGAGTTAGTAATGGACAAGCTTCGAATGCTTGATGAAGTAGCCTATGTGCGGTTTGCCTCTGTTTACCGGCAGTTTACGGACATTGAGCGATTCATGGAGGAACTTGAACAGATGCGGAAGGCCGATAACTGATGTGGGTAAAAATACAGCAGAATGGACAAGTACTGTGGCAGGTGCGAAAGTGGCGTGATTGGACCTGGTTGCGGCACGGTTTTAGTACGTGCTCTTCTGGTAACTTAGTTGATTCTTTTGACCGGCGGCTGAATTTCTCTGAAACATTTTCTTTTCCTCTGCCTTGGGTTACAGGGCAGCAGGTTCATGGTAACCGTATAGTGCAGGTTTATGAGACCTATCCGGAACGATATGAGGGAACGGATGGTTTGTATACATCTATTCAAGGTTTGATGCTGGCTTCGTTTTACGCTGACTGTGTCCCCTTATTATTTGTAGATCCTGTGGCTAGAGTAGTTGGGACTGCACATGCAGGTTGGCGGGGAACCAAAAAACAAATCGGTGTACATATGGTTCGTTCCTTAGTAGAAAGCTTTCACAGCAATCCTGACCATATTGAGGTCGGTATCGGTCCTAGTATTGGCCCCTGCTGCTTCACAGTTTCCCAAGATGTGGCAGAATTCTTTCCGAGGAGTATAACTTCCAGTTCAGAACCTTTTAAATATCAACTAGATCTATGGCATGAAAACTTCATTCAATTGACTTCAGCTGGAATTTCCAAGAAAAACATTCATCTGGCTGATGTGTGTACGTGTTGTTCCCACGAGTTCTTTTCATATAGAAGGGAAAAGACACACAATCGAATGGCCGCGTTGATAGGACTGGATTGAAAGGTATTTATGGCAGAATGTAGAACATGCAGGGTAAGAGGTGAACATGGTGAATGCAGCAAAATCCACACAGAAACGTGGTAAAGGGGGGGTCCGTTCTCGCGAGGTTATAGGCATTCTTCTTCTAGCTTTTTCAATTTTCGCTATAATTTCATTGTATGTAGACACAGCTGGTATTGTAGGTATTCGCATTCGAGACCTTCTCCACACATTATTTGGTGATACAGCAGTTGTTTTTACTACTGCCCTCCTATTTCTATCGATAAATGTATTTAGGGGAACTGCTTGGCCACCACCGCTCCGGAAGACGATTGGATTTAGTCTGTTACTGCTGTCTGTGGCAACGATTTATCATTTGATCTATTATCGGGGTTATCAGTTTCCACCCTCACTTATGGAAGAAATTGAGTACGCTAGGCGAGGTGAGGGGGCTGGTATTGTTGGGGCTGTCTGTTTGGTGTTCATTTTAACCGCTTTCGGGATCCCTGGTTCCTATGTTATGGTGGGAGCGATTGTACTAATTGGTCTTATTTTTTATTTTGGTATTTCGGTTACTGCTATTTTGAAAGCTGCTTGGCAGCGAATAATGGGATTTTTTACCCGTTCTGCAAGAGGCATCGTTGACGGTGTGAACGCGGAAAAAGCTAAAGTGCAGAATTGGTATGAAGAACGGAAGGTTCGACGATTGGAGGAAAAGCAGTATCAAACTGGTGAGAAGGAGAAGACCAAGCAGAAATCTGAGACTCCTTCCCCTGAGAAAAGTTCATCGGCGGATAAAGCTTCTGCCAGAAAAAAACAGCGAAAGACCGCTAAGAAAGCATCTACTGCTGACGAACCTATTATAAATGGTGAACAATTGGAGCTAAACATTAAGAGCGATGAAGGGGAAACAGAGTACACAATTCCCCCTACCTATCTGCTGAAAAAGGGCAGTACAAAGGGCCGCAGAACAGAAGGTCTCCAAAAAGATCTTTTGGAAGAGACCTTTGCAAGTTTTGGTATATCAGCGAAGGTGGTTAACGTATTTCAAGGACCAGTTGTGACCCGCTATGAGCTTCAGCCAGCACCGGGCATTAAGGTAAGCCGTATTACAGCATTGGCTGATGATTTGGCTCTCGCATTAGCAGCTGCCGATGTGCGAATTGAAGCGCCTGTTCCAGGTAAACCTG
This sequence comes from Bacillota bacterium, assembly GCA_012518735.1. Classification (GTDB taxonomy): domain Bacteria; phylum Bacillota; class Limnochordia; order Darwinibacteriales; family Darwinibacteriaceae; genus JAAYRO01. The sequence goes on along the minus strand of JAAYRO010000060.1, from coordinate 61,395 downwards.
TTGTAGGTATTGAGGTGCCGAATAAGGAGACAGAACCTGTATTACTTCGAGATGTACTTGAGAGTCCTGAGTTCGTAGAGCATCCTTCACCTGTCGCTCTGGCTTTAGGAAAAGACATTGCGGGAAAACCAGTTGTTGCAGACTTAAAAAAATGGCTTCATGTGTTGGTGGCTGGCGCTACAGGTTCTGGAAAAAGTGTCTGCTTAAATGCTATGATTGTCAGCATATTGTTTAGGGCGAATCCGGACGAAGTAAAGCTGCTGATGATCGATCCTAAGCGGGTTGAGTTGGCAGTTTATGACGGTGTGCCTCACCTTATTTCGCCAGTAGTTACCGATCCTAGGAAAGCTGCCGTAGCTCTTCGCTGGGCCGTCGGGGAAATGGAGCGGCGCTATAAGCTGTTTGCCGAGGTTGGTGTGCGCAATATTGATATGTATGAGGAGCTGCCTCTCGAGACAGACGAGGGTGAGCAAAGAGAGCGCTTGCCTTTTATTGTCATTATAGTTGACGAATTAGCTGATCTTATGATGGTAGCAGCTGCTGAAGTAGAAGACTCAATTTGCCGCCTGGCTCAAATGGCAAGGGCAGCAGGAATGTACTTAATTATTGCAACCCAACGGCCTTCTGTAGATGTAATTACGGGATTAATTAAGGCCAATGTGCCGTCTAGAATATCATTTGCCGTATCCAGTCAGGTAGATTCCAGAACCATTCTCGATATGGGAGGAGCGGAGCGCCTAATTGGGAAGGGAGACATGCTCTACTATCCAATTGGTGCCCAGAAGCCAAATAGAGCACAGGGCGCTTGGGTTTCTGATCAAGAAATCGAATCGGTCGTGAACTTCTGGAAACGGCAGGGTGAACCAGAGTATGAAGAAGTTACTGAACAGGAGCCTCAGGGTTTAGTTGACAAAGCAGAGGATGAGGATGAGCTGTTAGAAGACGCTATTCGATTAGTCGTTGAGAATGGACAAGCATCCATATCTATGCTGCAGAGGCGCTTTCGAATTGGATACAGTCGAGCTGCTCGTCTCATTGACGTTATGGAAGTACGGGGGATTGTAGGATCCTATCAAGGAAGTAAGCCCCGTGAAGTCTTAGTGGATAGTTCTATTCTAGAAGAAAGGTGAGAAGCGTGAAGGAATTGGGTGCAATTATACATCAGGCTCGCAAACAAAAGGGTCTCACTCTTGAGGATGTGGAACAAGAAACCCGGATCCGTACTCAGTTCTTGATCGCTATTGAAGAGGGGGAGCTCCATGAGATTCCGGGAGAAGCATACGCACGTGCCTTCATAAGAAGCTATGCGAAAGTGGTAGGTCTTGATCCAGATGAGATGATGGCCCAATATGATCTGCGAAAGAATCCCCCTGATCTGCACGATAAGCCCAGCCTGCGAGAACGGCGGGCTGAGGCGCGACGCAGGAGAAGAATTAGAGCTGTTGTTATAGTTTTGGCAGGCGCTGCTGTCGCCTTGGTTGTTTATTTACTCTGGAAGATGGGTTATTTTCCACTGTAGGAGGATTGCTTTTTGGAAAAACGTGATTACTTAGTTCGAGGAATGGTTGGGGAAGGCAGAGCCCGTGTTTTTGCTGTCCGTACCACAGATATCGTAAGAGAAGCTCAGCGTCGTCATGGATTGTATCCTGTTCCTAGTGCAGCTTTAGGACGGGTTTTAACAATAGGAACCATTTTAGGAGCCATGCTGAAAGGTGAAGAATCTGTTACTATCCAAATACGAGGGGATGGTCCCCTAAGAAGTATTGTTGCTACGGCCAATTCCAAAGGTCAGGTAAGAGGGTATGTTGGGAATCCCCACGTTCACCTGCCGCTTAATTCTAAAGGTAAGTTGGCTGTAGGTGAAGCAGTGGGTGCAGGAACCTTGTTTGTTATTCGGGATTTGGGCTTAAAAGAGACATATCAAGGGGCTGTTCCTTTACAGACTGGGGAGATTGGTGATGATTTTGCGTATTACTTTGCTTCGTCTGAACAGACTCCTTCTGCAGTTATGTTAGGAGTGTTGGTTGATCCTAATAACGTGCCCCACGCGGCTGGTGGAGTAGTTATTCAACTACTTCCAGGCGCACAAGACGATGAAGTTTTTATCTCCAAATTGGAGAGTGCTGTAGGCTCGAGCCCACCCATTAGTTCCCTTTTTGCCATGGATAAGACTCCTGAAATGATACTGGACGAGATGTTTGCTGATTTTGATCTAAAGATTATTGATCGAATGCCAGTTGAATTTGCTTGTGATTGTTCGCGGGAACGATTTGAAGCAGGATTGATTACTTTAGGTCTAGATGAACTCCAGGAATTACTCGATGCTGGTGAGAACGTAGAGACCGAATGCCAGTTTTGCCGCAGCACATATTATTTTTCAATAGAAGAACTCCAGAGTATGATTGAACAGATTCGGTCTGATAGGAGCGATTCTCAGTGATTTGGAAGATTGTAGGCGGTACTATCTTTGTATTGCTTGCAGCCATTGGGCTGCTGAGTGTATCCAGTCATTTCATTACAGACCTGCTGTGGTATGGTGCAGTAGGTTATAGAAGTGTGTTCATCACCACAATCCTATGGCGATGGGGTTTCGCTGTCCTTTTGTTCTTAGTGGGAGCATTGTTTATCGGTTGGAATTTGTGGCAGACTCGTTTTGCAATCAGGCAAGCTCTATGGCGTATTCCACGATTGAACAAGGCTGTAAAGCCAAAGCTTGTTTATTTTTTGATCGCTGCCATTAGTCTTGTTGGGGGTCTATTTCTAGCCAGCAGTCTTAGTGGATATTGGTGGGAGTTTGTCCAGTTTATCAAGGCACAGTCATTTGATATTCTGGATCCAGTATTTCATAAGGATGTCAGCTTTTTCTTCTTTACTCTGCCAGTATTGCGATTAACCAGTATTGGAGTCCTAATCCTCTTAGTTTTGTCCATAATTGTATGTGGACTGGTTTATCTAGGGGCATTCGGGCTTGAGGCTTCCAGTGCTGCTCGAAAACACATGGGTTGGCTGGCAGCTTCCTTTGTTTTTATCCGCTCTTTCAGTTATCTATTCGATGCTTATGAATTGGTTTATTCCCCTGAGGGAGCTTTGTATGGAGCAGGATTTACTGATGTTAATGTTCGAATATGGGTTTTTCGGGTCTTGATGGTTGTAGGTTGGTTGGCTGCCTTAACCATTCTGCGGTATGCCTATGGTGGATCCTTTCGATTAGTTGCTGGGACCTTAATCGTCTGGATTATTTTTGGGATCACCCTAGGTAATTTGCTGCCAACCGCTGTCCAGAATTGGGTTGTTTCTCCAAATGAATTTGAACGAGAACGGGCGTTTCTTGATAACCATATCAATATGACCCGCCTCGCTTATGGAATGGATGATTTTGAAGAAAGGGAATTTCCTCTAAATAAGACCCTGACCACTGGAGAAAACAGTTCGGTCTCATCAACCCTCCAAAACATTCGTCTATGGGATCCTAGACCTGTTCTTCCAACCTATCAGCAGCTTCAGGAAATGCGTTTATATTATTCATTTACTGATGCTGATGTAGATCGCTACGTTCTCAATAACGAGTACCGCCAGGTACTCTTATCCGCTAGAGAGCTTGATGTAAATCGTATTCAGAACAAAACTTGGATCAATCAGCATCTTCAGTACACGCACGGTTACGGAGTGGTCATGAGTCCTGTGAATGAGGCGACAAAACAGGGTCTGCCGGTATTTTGGATTTCAGACATTCCGCCAAAATCTACGGTTGACATAGATCTTGTAGAGCCTAGGATCTATTTTGGTGAAAAGACGGACCAATATGTGATTGTCAATACAAAAACAGATGAGTTTGATTATCCGTTAGGCGATGGGAATGCGTTCAATCGATATGATGGCGCAGATGGGGTTTACTTATCCACTTTTCTCCATAGGTTGGCGTTTGCTATGCGGTTTGGTGAATCTCGTATTTTGCTGTCTTCTGATATAACACCGGAAAGCCGTGTGCTGTTTGATCGGAATATAATCGAACGAGCCAAGAAACTCGCTCCCTTTCTGCGATACGATAACGATCCATATATTGTGATTCATAATGGTCGGCTGTTCTGGATGATTGACGCCTATGTTTACTCGTATCGATTCCCCTATGCCCAACCTACACTAGGGTGGGGAAATTACATACGAAATTCTGTAAAGGTTGTTGTGGACGCGTATAATGGGAGTATAGACTTTTACCAAGTTGAACCAGATGCGTTGTTAGAGACCTATAGAGCAGTTTTCCCTAATTTGATTAAGCCCATAACGGAAATGCCATTGGGTTTACGTGAACACATGCGTTATCCTGAGGATCTACTAGTCATTCAGGCCCGGATGTATGGTACATACCATATGACCGATACGAGGGTTTTCTATAACCGCGAAGACGTGTGGTCCTTTGCCCGTGAGATTTATGCTGATCGAGAACAGGAAGTCCTGCCGTACTATGTCATGATGGAATTCCCAGACGGTGTAGGTGAAGAAATGGTTCTCATGATGCCCTTTATTCCTGCTCGCCGCAACAACATGGTAGCTTGGCTGGGAGCACGCAATGACGGAGAAAATTATGGTAATGTTGTAGTTTTCAAGTTCCCGAAGGATACACTAACATTAGGACCGGCTCAAGTGGAGGCCAGAATTGATCAGGACCCTGAGATCTCCCAACTGCTTTCGTTGTGGGGCAGGAGCGGATCCCAAGTAATTCGGGGTAATCTTTTAGTACTGCCGGTCGGTGCAAGCATTATTTACGTAGAACCTCTTTATCTTCAATCGGAGCAGAGCGGTATACCGCAGCTGCAGCGAGTTATTGCGGCTGACCAAGATGAGTTAGTGATGGCCGAGAATGTGGAGACGGCTTTAGAATTACTGCTTGATCGGGTAGGTGTTAAGCCAGACACTGTTCAAAAGAAAGAGGAGACAGCAGTTGAACAAGAACCTTCTCTTGATTGGTCCTCTCAAGCGTACCTTCTTTATGAAGGAGCTGCCCAATCACTGCGGCAGGGTGACTTTGGAGGGTTTGGGGAGGCATGGGAAGCTCTCGGGGAACTGCTGCGTGAATTAAATAGGGAATAAATTGGCCATCCTTCCGCATATATTGTTTCGGAAGGAGGAATCCACATGGCCAGAATGCGAAGAAATGAGAAGAACGGTCCTGGATTATTATTCATTCTTGTAACATTAGTGGTGGTCGCGGTTGTGGGAGCAAGATTTTTCGGATTTTACCCAAATGGGGAGGAAGAACCATCCAAACCTGAGCAGATTCAGATAGACGATCTCAAGCCTCCACCTGGACCTGTCGTTGATACGATTCCGAAGGTTCTAGTTTTTCACAGTCATACCTCAGAAAACTATAAACCAAAAGATAGTCACGAACGGGGAGCAGGTGTGGGAGACATAGTTCAAGTTGGGGAAGCCTTTGTGAAGCAGCTCGAGTCGCTGGGAGTCACAGCCATTCATGATAAAGCCATTTATGATAAGCCGCGCTACAGTGATGCTTTTATCAATTCGGAAAAAAAGGTGAATGAGTTAATGGCGGCAAATTCCCAGATTCAGATGGTTTTAGACATTCATCGGGATGGCTTACAAGACAAGCCCGATGATTATACTAAGACCAGAGTTAATGGGATCAGTGTGGCCAAAATTCTCTTTGTGGTTGGAGATAAGGACAATTCGCTGGTCGATGAAAATCTGCGTTTTGCACAGCAAATTAGTGATGGTCTGGAAAGGAAGTACCCTGGGGTAACGCGCGGAGTACGGGTTTTTAAGTCTGATTATAGTGGTGAACTACACCCCAACAGTGTCATGGTCTTGATTGGCGATTGGCGGGGAAACAGTCTCGAGGAATCAATGGCTGCCGCTCGATTATTGGCAGATGTGGTGGCACCCATGTTGAAATAAGAAAAGCAGTTAGTTAGGCAGGAGTGAAGCAGATGAACGAACACATACACTTAGTTGGTATCGGAGGGACGGGCATGGGTCCCCTTGCAAAAATCTTCTTGGAGATGGGACATACCGTAAGCGGATCTGATCTCCAGGTTTCCGAAACCACAGACTATCTACAGAAATTGGGAGCAACTATTTATTTCCAGCACGCTTCATCAAACGTAAATGGTGCTACTCGCGTCGTATATTCTAGTGCCATTCCCAGCGGAAATCCTGAAGTGGTTGCTGCGCGCAAAAAAGGGATTGCAGTGTTACATAGGTCAGAAATGCTTGCAGAGCTGCTCAACGCTGGTAGAGGAATTGCCGTTGCAGGTGCCCATGGCAAGACAACGATCACGTCTATGCTGGCTTTGTGTTTAGAGAATGGGGGGTTCGATCCAACCGTTTTGATCGGAGCTCACTTTTCCCCCTTCGGACCAGGTGCTAAATACGGTAAGGGTGAATTTGTTGTTGCAGAGGCTGATGAAAGTGACCGCAGTTATCTGCGGTATTATCCTGAAATGGCTGTAGTTACCAGTATTGAGCCTGATCATTTGGAGAATTACAACAGCACATTTCAAGAGCTGGTACAGGGGTATCGTCAGTTTCTCGCAAACTGTAAGCCGCAGGGTGTTCGTATTGTAGGTATTGATGACCCCGTAGTTAGAACTGTGAGTGCGGACTTTGAAACTACAACATATGGTTTTTCTGATCAAGCCATGTGGCGAGCAGACATAACGGAGCTTGCTCAAACCACCTCTCGGTTTAAGGTATTTCATGGTAATTCTCATTTTGCTGACTTTACCCTAAGGGTGCCAGGGCGTCATAATGTATCCAATGCATTAGCCTGTATTGCTGCAGGACATTATGCTGGACTTTCCAGAAGCCAACTCCAAGAAGGACTTGCTTCGTTTACTGGAGCTAGACGCCGCTTTCAGATATTGGGAGAGAATAGAGGCGCCATTATTGTAGACGATTATGCCCACCATCCAACGGAAGTGGCAGCCACTATTCGAGCTGCTCGGGAAGGGTGGAATCGTCGAGTGGTGGCAGTTTTTCAACCGCATCGCTATTCCCGAACGAAATTTCTCCTAGATGAGTTTGCCGCGTCATTTCGGGAGGCCGATGTAGTTGTCCTGACTGACATTTTTTCGCCACCACCAGAGAAACCAATTCCGGGTGTGAGCTCAGCTCTCTTAGCGGAGAAGATTCGCAGTCAAGGAGGTCCCACTGTCCATTTTGTTCCACAGCAAGAGGATGTGGCCCAATTTTTGAAAAGCTGCTTGACCCCTAATGATTTGATTTTAGTTATGGGAGCAGGGCCAATTTGGCGAACAGCTTATGAGCTTATTGACCTATCTAATCCGGTCTAGTTTTTGTTGCGGCCTCTTCAAGAGAATTGCTTACGGGGTCGTAATAGATGGTTCGGATGCTTTCTTGACCGTTTTTCAATACTTCCATTAGGCGATATTGAAAGAGAGGAATGTACAGAACGGCGCCACGGATGGCCCTAATCTGCACTTTTGGAGATGCTCGTTTTATGAGTTCCCTTGTTTTTTCAGCTCGCTTCTGTTCATCCAGATGATCTTCGTAATAGGCTTCTAGTTTGGATCGTTCCTCCTGGAGGCGATCTAAAGCTTCTGCTGCCCAAGTACTGTCCATAAGTGACACTTCTTGTGTTAAGTGATGATAAACGCTGGTATAAGCTTGCTTATACGTGGTTTTTCGTCTGCTGATGTTTTCACTGGGGGGCCTGCCAGAACAGAAAAGGTGGGTAGGAATGGAAAAACTCAGCAGTTTTCCTGATGCTAGGTTCACAAGGGGTGTCTGAATCTGTTCTTCTTTTTGATGGGTAACAAAACTAATAGACATTACCATCCACAGGTATTCATCGTATAGTAAGGAGTTGGTTAAGACATACACTTTACTTGCTCTTTCATCACCAAGTCTTTGCGTCACTTTCCGGCGAATGCTTGGTTCGTGAAATACTGTATGGGGCAGGTAGGCATGGGAAAGGGTGGCTTGTTTTCGGATAAGCTCTAGAATGGAGTTTATTCGATAGCTTCCAGGTCCGATAAGTTCGGCTCCATAGGTTTCAGCCAGTTTCTTGTCGAAGGTGAACTGGAGAAGTCGTCCTTTGGCGCGCCAACCATCCAGCTCTTTCATTAAGACATCATCGATTTGGACTTGCCATACACCCTTGCGGATTTCTAAAGGTTCAAGCTTGCACAGTCTAAAAAACTCGAAAACAACATCTGGGATCGATATATCGCGCAAAGTATCCCTCCTCAAAAGAGATCCCATGTAGATGCCTTGATTTCTTTCTGTCCCTGCAAAAATCTGCTTCCAAACAGGTCCAGCTCTTTCCTTATGGATTCGGCTTGGTCATGTTTAAGGAAAATTTCCATGAGTTCACTTTCAAAGGAACGGTTTAGTTTCAGGTGGAGGAGAATAGCGTCCAACTCTCCAATAATCATTTCAAACATATTTATTTTTTGGTGAAGCAGGTACATAATGTGTTCCTCGATTGTGTCTTTTGTAATAAGGTTGTAAATATGAACATCACGAGTTTGACCTAAGCGGTGGACTCGTCCAATACGCTGCTCAAGGCGCATAGGATTCCAGGGCAGATCAAAATTGATTACCTGGTTGCAGAACTGAAAGTTAAGGCCCTCGCCGCCAGACTCTGTACTGACCAATACTTGAGCACTACGCTGGAACATATAGCGGGTCCATTCTTTTTTTCCTCTGGACAAGGTTCCGTCGAACCCTAGTGTTGTATAACCAGCTCGTTCCAATCGATAGCGGATGTATTCTTGAGAAGCCTTGTATTCAGTAAAAATAATGACTTTGTCATCTAGTTGTGTCATTAATTTCTCCAGAGCGTCGCACTTGCTGTTCTGCTTGACTTGAGCAAGTTCGCTTAACAGTGAAGCGATATTAGGAGGTACTGGTTCCTCAGCATTGTCCATCATTTTTTGGAGTGTCAGGCCAGTAGCTAAGAAACTGGAGCAGACTTCTCTCTGAAGAGTGATTAGTGGCAGAATATTGGTCCTTGATTTTTTAGAACTTGATTGTTTGACAAAGTGGGTAACTCGCTGATATAATTCTTTCTCAGTAGGAGTTAGTGATACAATTATGGGGTGGACTACTCTTTTCGTAAATTGGACTGTTCCTTCGCCTCGTTTATTTCTGATCATAACCTTAGAGAGGAGACCTTTGAGCTCTTGTGGATTTTTAGGTGTTCGTTTGTCCTGAACAAAACGAGACTTAAACGAGCGGTAACTGCCTAATTGGCCAGGTTTGAGCAGACTGATTAGGTTATAAAGTTCTTTTAGATCATTTTGAATGGGCGTAGCCGTCAGCATTAGACAGTACTTTTTTTGAAGGGAATTGACAAACTTAAAGCTGGCGGTGGAGCTGTTTTTCAATTTATGAGCTTCATCAATGATAATCATATCGTAAGGTATTTCAGTAATGAGGGCTGCATGGGGCTCTCTTTTAGCTGTATCTAGGGATGCAATAAGGGTGTCGGCGTATTCCCAGTCCCATTTGCTGCGCTGGATCCCAGATATGATGTTAAATTTCTCGTAAAGCTCTTGATACCACTGCCAAACAAGACTTGCAGGAGTAAGAATCAGGGTTTTTCTTACTAAGCCTCTCAGCATGTATTCCTTGAGAATTAACCCTGCTTCAATTGTTTTACCAAGACCTACTTCATCTGCCAAAATTGCTTGACCATGCATTTCGTACATGACTCGCTCGGCAGTTTTTATCTGGTGGGGATAGGGAATAACGCCTACCTGTCGCCATCGATCGGCTAGGTAGTCCAAGGCAATTAGCTCCGAGAAATGCTGCTGGCTTGCACTTAGATGGTCAGCTTGCGCCGCTAGGAGAAACCAGTCCCATGTATCAAATTGCTTTTTGCGAATCTGGGAAACGATTTGCGTAAAGCTAGATTGGGAGATCTCTACGGTAAATTGAGGCAGCTGTAGTTCCTGATGAGCTTCTCGCTGCGACACAGGGGAGCCTGTAATAGGCAGATAACTGAGATCCACGAGGTTCACCTCCTAGAAGTCAGCTTTCCCAATTTAACGTATCTTATTAGGAGTAAAAACCCAGCTCAGCAATTTTGAACATACAGCAGGAATTCAAGTTTTCAGGACGAATATTAACCAGGAGTCTTGTAGTGCGTTCTTCTCCACCCGAAGATGCATTACTAAGGGGGATTGGTTACCCTTTTTCCCGATATTAGGAGGTAGATTGTAATGTTTAGGTACATTGTACGGCGTATTCTTTACATCATTCCGATGCTGATAGGGATTTCTTCGCTCAGTTTTTTTATTATGCAGCTAGCACCAGGTGATGCCCTTACAGTATTAGAAATGAGCCCTGATATAGCACCAGAGGTGCTGGAGGCAATGCGTGCTCGTTTTTGGCTGGATCTGCCTCCTCATATGCAGTATGTTCGCTGGCTCCAGCAGCTTTTGAAAGGCGATATGGGACATTCCTTCTTATGGCATGCTCCTGTAACCTGGGTAATTAAGCAGCGTATTTGGAACAGCCTGCTGCTAACAGTTGTTTCTACGCTCATTGGGTGGTTAGTGGCTATTCCTATTGGTATTCATTCAGCTGTGAACCAGTATTCATGGAGTGATAAGGTTCTTACTTTTTTTGCATTTATAGGGGTATCTATTCCTAACTGGTTTTTCGGACTGCTTTTACTCTATTTAACCATGTCGCGAGGTTGGAATTTGCCTATTGGCGGAATGACCAGTATCGACTTTGCTGATTTTACGTTTTGGGAAAAGGTAGTTGATTTGGCCCGTCACATGGTTCTCCCTGTTATTGTCTTAAGTACGGGAATCATGGCAAGCCTAATGCGGTATATGCGCTCAAATCTTTTAGATGTGCTCCGTCAAGACTATGTCACAACTGCTAAAGCTAAGGGACTAAGCCGCAACGTAGTTATCTATAAACATGCCGTTCGAAATGCAATTAATCCGCTGATTACGATTTTTGGCTTTCAATTAGGTGGAATTTTGGGTGGTGCAGCATTAACGGAGATTGTCATGAATTGGCCAGGGATTGGAAGTTTAATGCTAAATGCTGTGCAGGGCTTAGATTACTATCTGGTCATGGGTAACTTAATTATCGGCGGGGTCATGTTGATTGTAGGTAACTTAGTGGCTGACGTACTTCTAGCCGTAAGTGATCCGCGCATCAGGTATGAGTAAGGGGGATGAACATTATGGCTAAATCAAGGGTCGAGACTATTGAAGGTGAAGATATCCAACATTTTCAAAACGGAGAGACCATTCGATCACCAATGAAAATGGCGTGGCAGAAGCTGCGCAGACATAAATTGGCGATGATCGCCATGTGGGTTTTGATACTTCTTCATGTCTTTGCAATTTTTGCTGATTTCTTAGTTCCTTATAGTGAACTGACTACAGACCGGAGACGAACGTATCATCCACCTACACGGGTGCATTTTATCAGTCCAGAGGGTAAGCTTACAAGACCATTTGTGTACGGATATGATCGGGTGGACTCCTTGCGTAATCGGTATGAACCTGATGAATCTAAAATATATCCTATTCGTTTCTTTGTTCGAGGAGATAAGTATTCCGTTCTAGGCTTATTCGAAACCGATATTCGTTTATTTGGTGTGGACAAACCAGGAAAGATCTTTCTGCTTGGTGCAGACCGCTACGGTCGAGACATTTTCTCCCGGCTGGCGTATGGAGGTAGGCGCTCACTGTTTATTGGGATAGTGGGGATTGTAGTTAGTATGTCTATTGGAATGTTGTACGGAGGAATATCTGGGTATTTTGGCGGTTGGGTTGATAATATAATGATGCGTATAGCAGAGATTATTATCTCCATCCCCAGTTTCTATCTGCTCTTAGCCTTAAGTGCAGTACTCCCAACGGATATGCCATCGGACAAGCGGTTTTTAATGATAGTATTTATTTTGAGCTTTATTGGCTGGGCTGGTCTAGCAAGAGTGATTCGAGGTATGGTACTTTCTATTAAACAGAGTGAATTTGTGGCAGGCGCCGAGGCCATCGGATGTTCTCAGCCGCGGATTATTATTCGGCATATTTTGCCTAACACCTTAAGCTATGTGATTGTTAATGCTACACTGTCAATTCCTAGCTTTATTCTTTCAGAGTCTGGCTTGAGTGTGATTGGTGTGGGAATTCAACATCCTTTAGCAAGTTGGGGTAATATGTTATCAGAAGCCTTGAATCTGTCTTCACTGAGTCGTTATCCTTGGCTTTTGGTGCCAGGCTTTATGATCTTTATTACCGTACTTTCCTATAGTTTCTTTGGTGATGGGATTCGGGACGCTCTTGATCCTCGAGCTCACTCTTAGATTCAATTGTTGGCTATTGATTATGAAATGCGAGGCCCCATATTTGGACCTCGCATTTTTGCAAAGAACCTATGTTGACTGCTGGTTAAAAATGTTAAAAGGTAGATTCGACAGAAAAAGACCAATTTTCAGCAGGACAAACGGTGTCTACGGCGTATTAATATAGATAACATGATTCTACGATTTCCTGACTAAAACAGGTTATCGTAACAGAGATTCGCATGAAAAGACAAATCATATGACCAATAGAGAGGAGGAAAACCCAAAACGAATCTGTGTATTTTAAAAAAGGGGGAATATCTAATATGAAGAGACAGAGACTACTATTTGTATTGGCGTTGGTTGCAGCACTTGCTTTTAGTGCTAATGTTAGTGCAGTAGAATTACTCGATCCATTTGTTGTTGATGTTGAGAACACATACGGCGATAGTATTGGCCGCTATGGTGGAACCATGACTGTTAGTGGTGGAGCTTCTGGACCTAAGACACTTAACCCACATCGGGCTGCAGAAACATCCAGTACTGATGTTTTAAATCAAGTGTTTGAAGGTTTGGTAACTCTTGATCGGAACACTGGTGAAGTACTGCCACAGCTTGCTCGGGCATATGAAATCAGTGAAGACGGTACAGAGGTAACTTTCTATCTGCGCCGCGGTGTTCAATGGCATGATGGTGTGGAGTTTACAGCAGATGACGTCATCTTCACTTTTGACGTAGCTTATGATCCAAATGTTGGCTCTAACTCCTACAGTGGACTCCTTATCGATGGACAGCCTATGAAATATGAGAAAATCGATAAGTACACAGTGAAATTTACACTGCCCCGTCCACATGCACCAATTATGTACAGTATTGGAACAGACATTGTCCCAGTGCACATCTTGGGCGAAGCTCACAAAGAGGGCCGATATGCTGAGATGTGGGGTCTAGACACAGATCCGACGGAAATTGTTGGAACTGGTGCATGGAAAATTTCGTCCTATCGTGTGGACCAAGAGTTGATCCTTGTTCGCAACGATAACTACTATCAATTCGATAACGCTGGTAATCGACTGCCATACTTGAACCGGATTATTTTCCGCTACTATGCAAACCAAGACACATCTGTATTGGCATTCTTCAGCGGTGAATTCGACTACATGGGCATCCCAGCATCTCACTATCCTGAGTTTGTTGATAGAGAGCCTATGAGCCGCTGGACCATTCTTGAAGCAGGTCCTAACCCAGGCACAAGCTTTATCGTATTGAACCAGAACCCATATCACGTACCAGAACCAAAACTATCCTGGTTCACTGATGTGAAGTTCCGACAGGCTCTGGCTCATGCCATTGACAAGGAAACCATTCTTGACATGGCTATGAACGGCAGAGGGTATATCCAAGATAGTCCTATTAACATGCGGAATGAATTCTTCTTGAAGAAGGATATTAAGACCTATCCATACGATTTAGATGTAGCTCATCAGAAGTTAGAAGAAGCCGGTTACACACTTGGCAAAGATGGCATCCGACGGGATAAGGATGGCAATCCTATCGAGTTCGAGCTTTTGACTAATCCAGGTGTACCCATTCGTCAAATTGTTGGCGAGCTCTTCCAGGAAGACATGGAAGCTCTTGGCATTAAAGTAAGCTTTAACCTGATTGACTTTAACGTTATCGTTGGAAAGCTTATGGATAGCTTTGATTGGGACGCTATTATCATTGGTCTAACCGGTACCTTTGATCCTAATGGTGGGTCGAACGTTTGGTTGTCCAGTGGTGGCCTGCACATGTGGCATCCAATGCAAGAGGAACCACATACAGAGTGGGAAGCCAAGATTGACGAGGTTTGGTATGCAGCTCAGAGAGCAATGGATCCTGAAGTACGGAGACAGTACTACTACGAGTATCAAGACATTGTTGCTGAATACGTACCGCTGTTCTTTACCGTTAATGCTGAAACCAACGTTGCTGTACGTGACCATCTCCGGAACGCATATCCAGACACAATCGGCGGTTCTGTCGCTTCTGCTTGGAACTGGATTTGGATTGACAGATAAATTCTGGAAACGAAAAGCACTCTCCATTTGGAGAGTGCTTTTTTTGAAAGTATAGTTTAGTTCGCGATATGTAGTGTCGTTAAACTTGAGGACTCAACTGGTGCTGTTTTTGAACAGCAAAAAACCATCCTTATCACTCCAGTTTGCTGGAGGATGGAGGGATGGTTTGGGCAGCAGGCGAATTTTCTTTATCCTATTTACTGATTAGTTTCTAGAAGTTCTTTTTTTAACAGTTGAAGAGAACTGTTGACGCTCCCGTCAATAACGTATCCATCCATCTTGATGATGAGTCCACCACCCATATTGGGGTCTACTGTACTTTCTAGCACTACAGTCTTTCCAGACATACGTTCAAGTTGGCTCTTAATTCGCTCCACTGTTTGAGGCTGAAGGGGAACAGCAGATAAGACTTGTGCCGTTGTAGTTTTGTGTGCTGCTAGAACCAGCTTTTCAAACTCATCTAGCATGGAAGGCAGGAGTCGATCACGAGACTTCTCAATCGTAAGCAGAAAGAAATTCTCCAGAATTGGAGATAAGTCCATTAACTTCACAAGTTGAGCCTTCTGATTCATAGGAGTTCTAGGATGAAAAAAGACTTCTCTTATTTGAGGGTCCTGTAATACTGCAGTGGCTTGCTTAAACTCAGAAACTGCACTCTGCAGTGTTTGAGGGGGCAGTACTTCATATAAGGCCTGAGCGTAACGTTTACTAAGCTGAGTACTCATAGTGACCCCTCTATCTCAAGCGTTTCGAGCTGGTCAAGAGTCTCATCGATTAGTTTCTGATGTTTCCCTTCATCTAACGATTCATCAATCACTCTCGAAGCTAGGAGGAGTGATAGTTCACCAACACTCTCTCTAAGTTCTGCCCAGGCTTTCTCTTTTTCAAGACGAGTCTCTTCTTGTGCCCGCTGTATTAGTGCTTCTGCTTCTTTACGTGCTTCAGCAATCATGTCTGCCTGCATACGCTCTGCTCGCCGTGCAGCTTCATCTAGGAATTTCCGAGCTTGTTTCTGACTGTCCTTCGCTTGAGCCTCCAACTCCTGCCTAAGGGCTTCCGCCGCGGCCTGGTTTTCTTGAGCTGATTGGATGCGCTGCTCAATTTCGTTTGTTCGATTATCCATAAACTCCTTTACCGGTTGGTACAGAAGGCGATAAAGCAAACCAACTAAAAGGATGAAGTTTATGATTTGGGCTACAAGGTCAGTGGTATTAATCAACGCGTGTCACCCTTTTCAACAGTTTTCCTTTGAATAACGGGTGCAGTAAAAATCTGCACCCACATCACAGTGTACACCACTATCCGAGAAGGTCCATAAACCGTCCCAATAGGGGTAAGACAATTGTGAAGATCATGAGCAAGACTACAGCCAATGAGTAAATAGCACCAGACTCGGAAATAGCCTGACCAAGAATCATCGTGGTTCGAATGGCGTTTTCAGCTTCTGGTTGACGTCCAATGGCCTCAACAGCTTTACCGGCTACATAGCCTTCGCCAAGTCCAACAGCTCCACCAACAAGCAGTGCAATGCCAGAGCTAATTGCAATTGCAGAAATGATAATTGCGATCTCCATCATTCGTTATCCCTCCTTTCAGCCATCTGCCAAGTGCCTTAGTCCATGTGCATCTGGATATAAGCTATGGCTAACATTGTAAATACAGCTGCTTGAATTGCACCCATTAATACACCGAACCAGGCAAGCAGTGGCACTGGCGCGACGTAGGGAACAACCATGTATAGAACACCCAGAAGAATTCCCCCACCAAAAATATTACCATATAAACGGAATGAGTGAGAGAGAACCTGGGATATTTCGCCAACAAGGTTGATAGGGAACAGGAACCAATAAGGCTCAAAAAATCCCTTAGCCCAGGATTTGACACCTTTGTAATAGATTTCTGCACCATGTCCCACTACCCAGACAACTAAGGCTAAGGCTAAGGTGGTGCTTAAGTCAGCTGTAGGTGATACAGCCCCCGGGACAACGCCAATGACATTGGAAAACAGGATAAAGAGAAAAATGGCCATAATCAAAGGAACAAAGACCTTGCCTCCTTGTCCCATGTCATTGACAACGATCTTTTCAATACCTTCTACTGTTACTTCGAGAATATGCTGTACTCCCCGGGGTACTTTCTCCAGATTTCGGGTAAGCAGGTAACTGCCAATAGAAAGAACAGCCATAATAATCCAAGTAAACAAAAGGGAATCACTAACCGGAAATGAATATATGTAGAATACAATGTTAGGTTCCACGTTTAATCCTCCCTTTAATCATAAGATAGTAGATTGCTATACGGGGCATGAGCAGTCCCACCAACGTTGAAAAGAAGTTTGTATAAGGACTGAGTATCGAAATAGACAAGGCACCAGCATACAAAAGATAGCGACGATAATATCCTTTCCTGGCATAGCGGGGAGCATCATCTGGTGAAATGCTGCCGATTTTGCAGCTTTTCAGTAAAGATGTACAGTTTAAAATAAGCAGCCGAAAACACAGAGCTGACATGATTCCCCCAAGGGCAAATCCAGCTGCAATCGGAAATCGAATCCAAACAGTGCCCAGAGAAAGGACCACAGTCAAAACAATTGTTGTACGCAAAACGTGATGTTCATCAAACATGGTCAGCGCTCCAAATCATCTGATGAAATTTCTTGGATTAGTTTATAGGCGGACCAAATTCCGGAAACACTGCCGATAACGATGAACACCAAAGTAAATATGGCATTTGTCTTAAACCGTCGATCTAAGTATACTCCAATTGTAGTAGTTATCAAGACTGTAATTACTACCGTTATGCCGATTTGAGTAATCAAACCTAAGAACTTCAGGCTTCCTTTCATGTCTGCTCCTTACCCATAATTTTCGATACGTCTTATAATTGCTTTCCACATAATAGGTTGATTTCCTGCTATGATTATTAGCATTTCCCGGCTTGAGGCAGGAATGCGTTGGCATGTAGCGAAAATCATACACTTGATACATAATTCTGCTAGGAGAAGATTGATGAGTATACAAATTGGTGTTGTTTCTTTAGGATGTGCAAAAAACCTTGTTGATACTGAGATTATGCTGGGATATCTAACTAAACAGGGATATGAATTAGTATCGGACCCAGCGTCAGCAGACTTTATCATAGTTAATACATGCGGTTTCATTGAAGCGGCTAAAGAAGAGTCTATCGGCGCTATCCTTGAAATGGCTGAAATGAAGAAGTCTGGATCGTGTCGGGGCTTGATCGTGACGGGTTGTCTATCTCAGCGGTATGCTGACGATTTGTTTAGGGAAATACCGGAAATTGACGGATTGTTGGGGACCAATGAGCTCGATCGTGTTGGAGACGTGATTGACGGTATTTTACGTGGGGAACGGGTTCGGGACGTCAGCAATCGTTTTTTTAGTTACGAAGAAGATTACAACCGTGTTGTGACTACAGGCAGCCATCTTGCGTATCTGAAAATAGCTGAGGGCTGCAGCCATTCCTGCGCCTTCTGTGTTATTCCTAAGATACGTGGTAAGTATCGCAGTCGAACACCTGAGGCCGTAATAAGAGAAGCCCGTTCGTTGGCACGTCAAAGTGTTAAGGAGCTTGTGGTGATTGCACAGGATACAACAGCATACGGGTATGATCTTCCAAAAGAAATGGAGGCATCACTCACTAGTCTGCTCCAGAGCTTGTCACAATTGGATTTTGCCTGGATTCGGCTGCTGTACACTTATCCCACATCGTTGAGTGATGAAGTACTTCACCTCATTCAATCTCAAGAGAAGATGGTTAAATATGTAGATTTGCCACTACAGCATGTTTCTGGTAAGATTCTACGAAAAATGAAGCGGCCTGGAGATTATGATTCTACGGTGAGATTAATCACTAAGATAAGGGAGATGATTCCAGGGGTGACTATTCGCAGTTCTTTTATTGTGGGATTTCCAGGGGAAACAGAAGCGGATTTTCGGGAGTTACTGTCTTTTCTTGAGGAAATGCGCCTTGATCATGTGGGGATCTTTAAATACTCGCAGGAAGAGGACACTACTGCATTTAGTTTAGAACAGCAGATACCAGAAGGGGAGAAAGAGCGTCGCTATAAGGCAGCTATGGAACTGCAGCAGAGGATTTCCTTAAAGCTGAATCAGAAACTTGTAGGTAGGGAAGTTGATGTTATAATTGATGGGGTATCGGATGAGTCTGATCTAGTACTCGTTGCTCGCCACGCAGGGCAGGCTCCAGATGTGGATGGCGTTGTATATTTGGGTCAATCTGATGTGGAGATCGGCCAGATTGTGAGAGTTCGCATTGTGGAAGCTCATCCGTACGATCTAGTCGGGGAGGTAGTGGAGTAACATGAATTTACCTAATTTTTTAACTCTCTTACGTATTTTCTTGGTGCCGGTTTTCACTTTTCTGCTGCTGCAGGAGCTTCCACATGGCAACTATCTAGCTGCCATTGTCTTTATTGTAGCTTCCATTACAGATGGTCTTGATGGCTATTTAGCTCGGTCTCGAAAAGAGGTAACACGATTCGGTAAATTGATTGATCCAATAGCTGACAAGCTGCTAATCTCAGCCGCCCTACTCAGTCTTGTACAGTTGGGCGCCATCAGCGCATGGATTGCCCTAATTATAATTGGGCGGGAGTTTGCTGTTTCTGGTCTCCGTCTCTTAGCTGCTTCTGAAGGGGTGGTAATTTCTGCTTCAAAATGGGGGAAACTAAAGACTGTGACCCAGATCATTGCTGTTGTGGCGCTATTAATAGAGGCGCCAGGAGCTAACATCCTAATCTGGGCAGCCGTATTGATTACGATTTTCTCTGGAGTAGATTATTTCCTAAAAGCCCAGGATATACTGAAAAGTTCAATGGAATAGTGTGCTATAATAGTTAGTGCCAGTATGATCGTGTACTGGCCTTTCTTTTTGAAATATAGGTAACAAACATAAGTTAGTACAAGGAGGCAGAGATGGAGTGGAGTTACGAGGATTTAGGATTCATGTGGCATTATTAGTTTTCGTAATCGTCATGGTTAGCGGTTTGGTTGGGCAATACTATTTAAGACAATCGAAGGTAATAGCTCCTCTAGCAGCCCAAATCCAAGAACTGCCAGGTGTAGAAGAATCGGAGATACTCCAATCAACGCAGGGCACCATAATTCAGATTACCCTAAATGAGAATACAGCTTTACCAGAAACCATCAAGGCGGTTAGGGATATTGCAGCCGGCAAACCGGGCCAATTTAAGATACGGCTTACCGATAACCCATCGGAAAAGCTGCTTGGCGCTTTCCAAGAAATGCGATTTGTAATTGAAGAAGCCGTTATGCTTGGGAATTTTCAAGATATGGCCGCGGAAGTGAACCATATAGCAGGAGGTTTAGGCATAGGAATTGACCTTGGGATAGATCGGGAATATGTCTATGTTCAGCTAAAGGATGGGGAGCACATTCTCTATGGAGTAATTAGCAGACTTTCTGAAGGTGAGATTGTAACTATAGATACTGCAAGGGAGGTGAATCGGGGATGAAGAAATGGATTAGGGAAATTGCAGTAGGTAGTGGAGCAGCTGTTGTAGTATTGTGTCTGTTAATGGGAGTTGATATTACATCCCTTGTGTTTATCATGAGTCTTATTGGTCTAGGATTGATGATTCTCTCCCGCAGGCTGCCATTCGGTCGTAGTTTTGAAGTTGTTGGGGCCAATAATGTTGATAGTGGAGGAATTCCATTAGTAACATTTGATGATATTGGTGGACAGGACATTGCTAAGCGAGAGTTTCAAGAGGCACTCACTTTTCTAAGGGCAGATGAGAAGGCTAAGATGCTGGGCATTCGACCGATTAAAGGGGTCCTATTGTCAGGACCGCCAGGCACAGGGAAGACTCTAATGGCTAAAGCGGCAGCAAACTATACAGGATCTGTTTTTGTTGCAGCATCAGGCTCCCAGTTTGTTCAGATGTATGCAGGGGTGGGGGCACAGCGGGTAAGGCAGCTGTTTAAACAGGCCCGCAATCTAGCAGAGCAAGCAGGCAAGCGTAGTGCAATTATATTCATTGATGAGATTGACGTTCTTGGTGCAAAACGGGGTAAGAATCACGGTCATATGGAGTATGACCAGACTCTTAACGAATTACTTACCCAATTTGATGGAGTTAACAGTGAACACCATGTTCAAGTGTTAGTAGTGGGTGCGACTAATAGAAGCGATTTATTAGATCCAGCCCTGCTCCGTCCCGGAAGATTCGATCGGGTTGTTCGAGTTGATCTACCAGATAAGGAAGGACGCCGCAAGATACTTGAAATTCACAGCAAGGGTCGTCCTCTATCGAGTAATATCGATTTAGATATGATTGCTCAAGAAACCTACGGATTTTCTGGAGCCCATTTAGAAAGTGTCCTTAATGAGGCAGCAATTCACGCTCTACGGGCCGATCGTTCAGTTATTGAGCCTGTTGATATGCGGGAAGCCATAGAAAAAGTCATGTTAGGTGAAAAACTAGACCGAAGTCCCCAACCAGAAGAGAAAGAAAGAGTTGCCTTTCACGAGGTAGGACATGCCTTGGTCAGCGAAAAGGTTCGTCCCGGTTCTGTTGCGTCTATTACTATAACTTCCCGCAGCAATGCTCTAGGCTATATTCGGCAGAATCCCCTGAATGATCAGTATTTGTATACGAAAGATCAGTTGGTGCACGCCATTCAGGTTTGTGTAGCCGGAGCAGTGAGCGAGGAACTAATTCTGGGACAGAGATCGACAGGAGCTGTTGGTGACATTGAACAAGCGACCGATTTGGCCAAGAAAATGGTGTTTGCAGGATTGTCGCCATTGGGGATTGTAGGTAAAGATATACCTCAAGAACTGCTGCACGAGACAGTCACCACCATTATTCGCGAGCAGGAAGATGTGGTGAAGGAGTATCTTGCACAATGCAAAACAAAGCTAGAACACTTAACTGAACGTCTTCTTCGTAATGAAAGCATGGATGGTTCAGAGTTTCGTTCGGTTCTAACAGAGAAAGCGTCTTAGTTGTGCCCTAACTGCTGAACTGGTATAATAAGTGCTGAAGATCAGCAAGTGCTGAAGATCAGCGAAGGAAGATACGGACAAGCAGTGCTGTGATACCAGCGGCCATTACAGGACCTACAGAAACACCGTTGAAGAAAGATACGCTGATAATGACACCAATGAGAATTCCAGGGATGATTTCAGGCTGTACTGCCACAAGGTCTATACCTTGGCTGTTGAGATAAGCTCCTAGCAGACCACCGATGACGGCGAATAGTCCCACTGGACTGATGACAGCTTTAATTACGGCGTTTACGTTTACTTTACCGGTGGCAAAAGGGACTAATAGTGAAACTGTCAGAAGCAGTAATCCACCTTCGATCCCGCGCCTTTCCAGCATAGGGAAGAAGCGATGGAGCCTCATTATGTCCATAAATATGACAATGGCTCCCGCGGCTGCGAGTAAATTATTCTTGGTTATGATGCCAATTAGGAATATAATTAACAAGGGAAGTATGTGCGGCATAATCATCCCTCCTTAATCATCATATTCCTAAGTTTGGTTTCCATGAAAGGTGTTGACAGACGATTTACTCTAAATCCATTGTTCAGCAAATGCAGCAAAATAGTGTGCTTATCACCTGTATTATTGCTTGGGCCATTGCACAACTCCTGAAGATTGTAACGTGGTGGTTTGCTGCTGGTGAGCTCAACTTTAAGCGGCTTGTAGAACCAGGGGGAATGCCCAGCTCTCACAGTGCTTTTGTCACCTCATTGGGAACAGGGATTGGATTGACGGAAGGGTTTCATTCCACCTTGTTCGCCTTGTCAGCTGCGTTTGCCCTCATTGTTATGTACGATGCTGCTGGTGTGCGTAGGGCTGCTGGTAAACAGGCTAAAGTGTTGAATGCCATCATTGAAGACTTGAGAATACGCGAATTACATCCTGAACGGCTTAGGGAATTGCTGGGTCACACTCCATTTGAGGTTCTAATGGGGGCCCTGTTGGGAATAGTGATTGCCGTTTGGCGTCTAGCGTAAAAGCACAGGAGACAATCTGCTCCTGTGCTTTCTTATAGGTTACTTCGGCACTGTCTCAAGCTGTAAGACAATCTCTTCCGAACGAAAGCCCACATTCCCATTGGAGCTTACAGCTGCAACGGTATAGCGAACCTCACTGATAGATGCCTCTAGTTCAAGTTCTTCGATGAAATGAGTTAGAGTCGGCTCTGTAACGGGCGTTGGATTTATTAGCTTGAACCTCTCTAAAGGGTTTGTCTGAACGAAGACAAAGTATCCAGTTACATAAGGATCCTGCGGAGGTTCCCATGAGATGGTGATACGACTAAGTGTTTGCTGTACAGTTACATTTGTTGGGGCTGATGCTGGAATGTGAACAGTACCTGTGACCTTTATGATTTCGGTCAAGGGATTCCAGGTAAGATGGAGTTCTTGAGCAATCGGTATCTCTAATAGTTCCCATATTCCTGGAGCGATACGGTCGCCTATTCGGAAGGATTCGGTATAGAGCTCTACTTTGAAATCATAACTGCCAGGAGAAATCTTAAACTCGCCCACTAAAGGTTCGGTGAAGTCTTCGCGTATTAGTTCGTACATCGTGTCATCAAAAAAGACTCGGGCTCGATTAGTTACCTTCTTGAAAGCATAGTTTTCTAGTTGGATTTCTATAGTGACCAGACAGTCGGCAGGTCCCATAGATAGTTCGATTGTGCTGGGTTTGTGGGGTTGGACTTCGATTGATTGGTTCGAGTTTTGAAATCGGACGATTCCTTCTTCATCAATAAGAAGCACGGTTAGATCCCAAGTTCCAATAGGAATATTTAGTGTGGCGGCGAATTGGTCATTATGAATGGGCACCGTTTCTTCGAATGTATGTTTACCACGAGTAACGATGAGACGAGCTTCCACCAGCTCTACTGCAGATGGGGTTTGGAGACTTCCCATAATAGAGATAGTACCCTGCCCATCCACTGGGGAATGTACAAATGGGGTACAGGCAGCTAGTAGGAACATACACCCTATCAACACGCAGATAACGCGGCGGGGGAAAGTCGGTATTCGTTTCATAAACAAACAAACGTCCTCCTCTTGTCCTTGGGCGCAGTTTTAATATACCACATTTTTTGAGATAAATAAAGGGAATAAGGAGAAATTTCAGACAGCATAATTTGGGGTGAGAATGAATATGCAGGCAGAGTTAGTAATGATTGGTACAGAGTTGTTGTTAGGTGAAGTAGTGGACACGAACGCTTCCTTTTTAGGACGGGGCTTGGCCCAGTGTGGAGTGAATTTATACCGGAAGTCAACAGTAGGAGATAACTGGCTGCGCATTATTGAGGTAATATCTCAAGCTTTAGGACGTTCAGATATTGTAATTATCAGTGGAGGAATGGGTCCCACTGATGATGACTTAACTCGGGAAGCAGTGGCTGCAGCTGCTAACTGTCCACTAGAGGAGAATCCCCAAGTGGTACAGGAGTTAGAGTCTTGGTTTAGGTTTCGCTATGGTTCCCGTGTTGAGATACCGTTGAACAACCGAAAGCAGGCCTTGTTTCCAAAAGGAGCTCAGATCATACCCAATAAACGAGGTACAGCACCAGGATTCATCTTGGAAGTAAATGCCAAAGTAGTGATAGGGCTGCCAGGTGTTCCTGCCGAGTTAGAAGCCATGTTTAACGAAACCGTCATACCATATCTTCAGGGCAGGAATGGATCTCACAAGCTCGTCACAAGAAATCTTAATTTCGTTGGAATTGGTGAGTCTCATTTAGAGGAATTGGTCTACGATGTGGTGGCGAACCAAACCAATCCTACAGTGGCCCTTTATGCGTCACAAGGTCAGGTCCGGATTCGCTTGACTGCAAAGGCTGATTCTTTAGAGGCAGGGCAGGCTTTGATTGATCCTGTTGAAGAGCAAATTGCCCAGCGGACCGTAGACTTTATGTACGGATTGGACGAGGAAACACTGGAGGAGGTTGTTGGAAGACAGCTCTCGGAACAAGGTTCGACTGTTGCTCTAGCCGAATCCTGTACCGGTGGGTTAATCGGTCACCGTTTAACGAATGTACCTGGAAGTTCCGATTATCTCATGCGGGGATATGTGGTGTACAGCAATCAGGCTAAAATGGACTGCATTGGGGTGAAGGAAGCCACTTTGCGTCAGTTTGGTGCCGTAAGTGCAGAGACTGCCCAGGAAATGTCTGAGGGTGTACGCCGAGTGTCAGGAACCGATTATGGGCTAGCTGTCACAGGCATTGCAGGTCCAGGTGGAGGGACTCCAGAGAAACCTGTTGGGCTTGTATACATCAGCCTAGCGATGGATGGTAATACTAAAACCGAAAAACACCAATTCGTTGGGACCCGCGAGCAGATTAAGCTGCGCGCTTCCCAAGCCGCTCTAAGAATGCTTTGGCTAGCAAGTAGGCGGCAGTGATACTATCAGGAGGACAGCTATGGGAAAAGAAGGGAGAATCACAGGCCGGCAAAAGTATTTACCGGCCCTTTTTGTTATATTAGGCACAATACTATTTGTGAACCTATTTTCACCAGCTGACTATAATGTTTTTTCTCTGCTTATTGGGTTCGATGTAAAACTAGGCTATTCAGGTGGGACCCATTTTATCTTACCGCCTATTGGCAAAATAAGCGCAAAAACTCATTTCTTGCCCATCGAGATCAGGGTTACTCTGAAGAACATAGATTTAAGTGTGCTGCGGAAAGTGGTTTTTTCCTCACCTGAAGGACTCCAATCGGTGCTGACAGTGGTTCAAGGACAAGGGAGAAAGGTTTTGCTTTTTTATATCTCTCGCTTGATTATCTTAGGATATATGGGTGCTGTTGGTGGGCTGTTCGTTTTGGGGCAGCGGAACTCTGGAAAGCTTGCATTACAGGGCTTAACTGGAGCTTTAGTTGTGGTGTTCTTCGTTGGTGCAACTTATTTTACATATAACGTAAGAGCCTTTGAACGACCAGAATATGAAGGGATTATTGAGGCCGCTCCTTGGATGCTTAATGTAGTTCAGGAAAGCCTGGGCCGTGTAGAGGAACTGGGTGAACGGATCCAAGCTGCAGCCCGCAATCTGTACTCTGTGTTTAATCAATTAGAGGGCTTAGGTCCAGTTGGGTTAGTTGAAGCTGATGTCGTAGTATTGCATGTGTCCGATATTCATAATAATCCTGTGGCATATGATTTTGCCTGTCAGGTTATACGAAGTTTTCCTGTCAATTTTGTACTGGATACAGGAGACTTGACTGACTGGGGTACTGCACTCGAAGCAGAGATTTGTAAACGGATTTCAGAAATTGATGTACCTTATGTTTTTACATCAGGAAATCACGAATCTCCTCAGGTTTTGGAGCGATTGGAGGAGATTCAAAATGTTGTGTTGGTTGAACAGGGTGAGGTGGTTCTGAATGGTTTGCGAATTGTCGGTATTGGCGATAAGGCAGCCGCTAGTCACTCTCCTGCATCAGCCCCTTTATCAGAGCTAGAAGCAGTTGCTGCTGCAATTAACGAATACTGGAAAGACATTGAGAGCCGCCCAGACATATTCATGGTCCACAACCACAGAGTAGCACGGAAGATTAACCCTGGGTTATTTTCTGTGGTAGTCTATGGTCACAATCATGTTTTAGAGCAGGAGCAGATTGACGGGACCGTCTATATTAATGCTGGTACTACAGGGGCAGCTGGCATACGAGGCTTTCAGAGTGCCGAACCACTGCCATACAGTTTGTCACTGCTTTACTTTAGTTATGACGACGCAGAGAACCTGTCTTTAGTTGCAGTGGACGGAGTCCATGTAACTGGATTAGGAGCCAGCTTCTCTTTACAGAGAACATTTATAGACTATGGAAGGAATCAAGTTGACGATGTCGAAATAGTAGACGATATCTTATGGTAGTCACACCATTAGGAGGTCTGTTTTCCAGGGGGAAATCGCTGTCGCGAAGCATATTCTAGAGGTGTTGCTGGAATATGCTTCAGCGGGTTTCCCCTTTTCTGTAGATTAAGATCGAACACACGTTTCTAGAATGGAGAGGAGTGGCTGAGTAAATGTCTGATAAGGAGAAAGCCTTGGAAACGGCTATTTTACAAATTGAGAAGCAGTTTGGGAAAGGTTCCATAATGAAGCTGGGAGAAAGAGGCAGCAAACTTAATATAGAAGCTATTCCAACAGGTTCTCTAGCTTTAGATGTGGCCTTAGGTGTGGGCGGTATACCGAAGGGTCGAATCATTGAGATCTATGGTCCAGAATCATCTGGTAAAACCACCTTAACACTTCACATTATGGCCGAATCCCAAAAAAGAGGTGGAATTGCGGCCATGATCGACGCGGAGCACGCACTTGATCCAGTGTACGCGCGAAAATTAGGGGTCGATATTGACAATCTGCTCATTTCCCAGCCTGATCATGGGGAGCAGGCGTTGGAAATTGCAGAACACCTTGTAAGAAGTGGAGCTGTTGATGTTGTGGTCATTGACTCTGTAGCAGCTCTAGTTCCCCGGGCAGAAATTGAAGGGGAAATGGGTGATTCCCATGTTGGACTTCAGGCCCGTTTAATGTCACAGGCACTGCGTAAGCTAACCGGTGCTATCAGCAAGTCAAACAGCACGGTGATTTTCACCAATCAACTGCGTGAAAAAGTCGGAGTTATGTTTGGAAATCCTGAAGTAACACCGGGTGGGCGTGCTTTGAAGTTTTATGCTTCTGTCCGTCTAGATATTCGCCGTATCGAAACACTCAAACAAGGTACTGAAATGATTGGGAACAGAACTAGGGTGCGAGTTTTGAAAAACAAAGTGGCACCTCCTTTTAAAGAGGCTGAGTTTGACATCATGTACGGTGAAGGTATCTCCAAACATGGTGATATTCTAGATATGGCCGCTGATCTTGAAATAGTTGATAAAAGTGGTGCATGGTATTCGTATCAAGATATTAGACTTGGACAAGGAAGAGAAAATGCGAAAACCTTCCTTAGAGAGCACCCAGAGTTAACTGATGAGCTTGAACTAAAAGTGAGGAAGGCTGCAGGATTAATCAAGGATGAGGCAGATGAAACAGACGGAAAACCAGGAAAAGACAAAAAATAAGTTGAAGTCAGAGGCTTTTCGCCTATTAACGATTAGGGATCGAACTGCTCATGAGCTGCAGACGAGATTAGAAAAGAAGTATCGGAAAGAGGATGTGGCTGAAGTAGTAAGCTACTTGAAGGAGATCGGTTACATTAATGATCGTCAATTTGCCCAGAATTACGTAGAGTACCGGAATCGTTTTCGACCCACCGGCAACTTTCTGCTGCGAATAGAGCTTCGAGGCAAAGGGGTGGACGACTCCATTATTGATGAGGTACTCAACTCGGAGAATACAGAATTTGAGCTAGCACTTCGTCTGGCAGAAGGACGGGCAGAATCTATGAAAGGACTCGATTTGTCTAAGCAAATGAGGCGCTTGTTCAGTCTCCTGCAGAGACGGGGTTTCCCATGGCAGATCGCTCAAAAGGTGGTAAGTGAAACACTTGACACCGATCTCCAAAAAGATTACAATTAAGAAAGGTTGTCATCGGGAAAAGACGACCAGGAAAAACCGGAAACGAATACGTTGTTGTTAATGGAAATTGGTCTGAAAGAACGAAATAGGGCCGAGTGGTTTACTCGGCTTTCTTTTCATAGTAGGGAAATAGGAGGTGAATAATATTCAACTTTTTGCTGCAATATTAAAGTATTTAGTGATTGCTGTAATCGCGGGTATAGCTGGCTACATTGTGCGTAAGGTGTTTGCAGAAGCTACTATCAAGTCCGCTGAAGATGAAGCAGCTCGTATTGTACAAGATGCTGAACGAGAAGCTGAATCCCAGAAGCGAGAAGCGCTTGTGGAAGCACGTGAGGAAATTCACAAACTGCGCAGTGAATTGGATCGGGAAGCCCGAGAACGGCGTTCCGAACTTCAACAGCTAGAACGACGGGTCATTCAGAGGGAAGAGACTCTCGATAGGAAAAGTGAGTCACTTGAGCGTAAAGAAGAGTCGCTTCAACGAAAAACTCGTGAGACGGAGCAGCTTCAAGCTGAAGTGAGTACTATTTTAGAGAAACAGCGGTCCGAATTAGAACGTCTTGCCCAAATGACCACTGAAGAAGCTCGCGAATATATCCTCAAGACTGTTGAGGGTGAAATCAAACATGAAACAGCGATTATGATTCGTGACATAGAAGCCCAGGCACGGGACGAGGCGGAAAAACGAGCCCGAGATATCATTTCTTTGGCAGTTCAAAGAACTGCTGCTGATCATGTTGCTGAGTCAACAGTATCTGTTGTCACTCTACCAAACGACGACATGAAAGGCCGTATTATTGGAAGAGAAGGGCGGAATATTCGAGCCTTAGAGACATTAACAGGAATCGATCTGATTATTGACGATACGCCTGAAGCAGTAATTCTTTCTGGTTTCGACCCGGTTCGCCGAGAGATCGCCCGTATTGCTCTGGAGAAATTGATTGCTGATGGACGCATCCATCCGGCCCGCATTGAGGAAATGGTAGAAAAAGCAAGAAAAGAAGTTGATGGCGTAATCCGAGATGCAGGTGAGCAGGCAACATTTGAAACGAATGTTCACGGCCTTCACCCAGAACTTATTAAGTTGTTGGGAAGACTACGTTTCCGGACCAGTTATGGCCAGAATGTATTGCGACACTCTATCGAAGTTGCCCATTTGGCAGGAATTATGGCTGCTGAACTTGGTGTAGATGCTCGGTTAGCACGCAGAGCAGGGTTACTGCATGATATTGGCAAGGCTGTGGATCATGAGATCGAAGGAACTCATATTGAAATTGGAATAGACCAGCTTAGAAGATATAAGGAAAATGAAGAGGTCATTCACGCAGTGGCTTGTCATCACGGTGATTACGAACCGCATAGTGTAGAAGCAGTACTGGTTGCCGCAGCTGATTCCATTTCGGCTGCACGTCCAGGAGCTCGACGTGAGACCTTAGAGAGTTATATTAAACGTCTACAAAAACTAGAGGAGATTGCCAGTTCTTTTGAAGGCGTTGAGAAGTCGTATGCGATTCAAGCGGGTCGCGAAGTAAGAATTATGGTTAAGCCTGATAAGATTGATGATGCATTAGCAGTGCAGCTTAGTCGAGATATTGTTAAGCGAATTGAGGCTGAACTTGAATATCCAGGTCAGATCAAAGTCACTGTGATTAGAGAAACTCGAGCTGTAGAGTATGCAAAATAGAACCAGGCAGCTATGCCTGGTTTTTTCATCAGATGTAGGGGGGATTATGAGTGAACTACCATTCAACTGATTATGATACTGTAGATTACAGTACAGACCAAGTGAGTCTGCTGATTTCATTACTGGTTCGGTTTCCAGAGATCGGTACAGTTCATTATGATCCTCTAGACCAAGTACTGCGACTCGTGTTTTTGCTCAAGGGGGTCCGTTCTGATAATCTGAAAACCTTTGGTAAATGGTTCGAATCTCATCTTGCTGCATTTCATACTCTGAAACAAGAACCAGTATCTACTGCCACTCTTCAATTTGTAGATAATGGTGAACTGGATATGTTAGAGATACGGCGAGATTTGTTTAGCTTGTCAAGGGAAGAGATCAGCCTTATCATTCAGCTGGTGTCAGATTTCTTCAGTGAGTCTCTTGTTAGGGAAGGCTCTGATGTGAGTGAAGAAGATAAGGAAGATCAGGATGCTGTGATAGAGTCTATGCTGTCCTCCGGGCCGTTGACAGGCAATGAGCGTTTGACCGGATTTCGAGAGAGTGGCAGAGTGTTGGTGTTCAGCATTCCAAAAGCTGGAGTGAGTAAGTCGTGAATGTATTGATATTAGGCGATATTTTTGGGAGACCTGGGCGGCGAATTGTGGCTGAGTACCTTCCAGAACTCCGAGAAGAGTTTGAGCCTGACTTAATTATTGCTAATGGAGAAAACGCGGCGGGAGGCTTTGGATTAACGCGGAAGATTGCTACCCAGCTTTTCGAGATGGGAATAGATGTTCTCACGAGTGGTAACCACATCTGGGATCAGAAGGAAATGTACGATTATATTGGGGAAGAGCCTCGTATTCTTCGCCCTGCAAACTATCCACCTGATGTTCCTGGTGCTTCCGTGTATATCCATGGGACCGCCAAAGGTTTCATAGCTGTAGTTAACCTGATTGGCCGAGTGTTTACAGGCGATTACGATTGTCCTTTCCGAGAAGCTGATCGTATTCTTGCCAATCTTCCAAGTGAAGTTACCCACGTTATCGTTGATTTTCACGGAGAGGCTACATCAGAAAAAATAGCCCTAGGCTGGTATCTTGATGGGCGTGTTAGTGCGGTTGTTGGCACTCATACCCATGTTCCAACAGCGGATGAGCGGATTCTACCCAATGGTACAGCGTATCTAACCGATTTGGGGATGTGTGGTCCTACTGATGGGATTTTGGGAGTAGAGAGAACCGTGGTGATTAATAAGTTTTTAACCCAACTGCCAGCGAGGTTTTCTGTGGCGAAAGGACCAGCCCAGCTAAACGGTGCAGTTGTTAAATTGGCCCCAAATGGTAAGGCTGTTGACATTTTTAGGGTAAAACGTGACAAAAATGTTACATAAAAAGAGGTATTTCTCAGAAGATATCTAATATGTATTTATTAACAGCAGTATTACAAGGTGTAATGTTTTTACCAAAGGAGGTCACTAACATGGATGTATTAAAGGTTTCAGCAAAATCTGTTCCCAATGCAGTAGCGGGGGCGCTGGCGGGGGTGCTGCGAGAACGGGGAAAGGCTGAGGTCCAGGCAATTGGTGCAGGTGCTATTAACCAAGCGGTTAAGGCGATAGCTATCGCTCGTGGATTTGTGGCGCCCAGCGGTGTTGACCTTATCTGTATTCCGGCATTTACTGATGTAATGATTGATAACGAAGAACGAACGGCGATTAAGTTTATTGTTGAACCTCGGTAAATTGAATCCTAGCCTGCTTGGATTTCCAAGTGGGCTTTTTTTATTTGTTGAGGTACTTTTTGAATAGGAGGCTTGTTATATGTTCATCTTTGATGCCCATGTAGATACTCTGTCTCGATTACACAGCAGTGGAGAAACTCTAGAGGACCAATCGGGTCATGTTTGTCTTGATTGGCTTCGTAATGGTCATATATCTGCCCAAGTTTTTGCAGTATTTGTTGATCCTGTATTTTACCAAGGGATGGCTCTACATCGAGGTCTAGAGATGATTGATTTGTTTTGGAATACTATAGAAGATTATTCGGATTACTTAGGTTTCGCTGGTTCTGGTACGAGTATTGACGAGCTTTACCAAGAGGGCAGGATTGCCTGTTTATTAGCAGTTGAAGGTGGGGAAGTCTTAGAAGGCAAGTTGGGCCATCTACGGAATCTGTACCGTTTAGGGGTGCGAGTAATAACCTTAACCTGGAACTATCGAAATGCTATTGCTAGCGGTCAGATGGAAGGGGATGACTGTGGAGGGTTGAGTTCTTTTGGCTGCGAGGTAATAAATGAGATGAATCACTTAGGAATGTTAGTGGATGTGTCTCATCTTAATGAACCAAGTTTTTGGGATGTTTTACGTATAACCTCTAAGCCTGTTATTGCCTCCCACTCCAATGCACGGGAGTTATGTAATCATCGGCGAAATCTAACGGACGATCAGATTAAGGCCATGGCTGAAATGGGCGGAGTGATAGGCGTAAATTTCTGCTCTGCTTTTCTCAGTAAGGACCGACAGGCAGCTGTGGATGATGTGATTAATCAGATAATGTACTTAATTGACGTAGGCGGTGTCCAATGTGTAGGACTTGGGTCAGATTTTGATGGCATCAGCCAAACTCCTATAGGTTTAGAGAATTGCTCTCAAACGTATGTACTGTATGATGAGCTTAAGAAGCGGGGCTTATCAGAAGATGTTGTGGAAAAAGTGATGGGTCACAACTTCTTAAGGGTCGCCAAAGAAGTACTTGGCTAGAACCAGTTTTTCCGGGAATGCTATGGGTAAAAAGGAGGAAGCCATGGGCGTATTTAAGGTTATTGAGCTCGTTGGTCACTCAGACAAGAACTGGGAAGACGCTGTTCAGATGGCTGTGAAAGAAGCTGCCAAGACTATTCGCGGGATAACGGGAGTTGAAGTTCTTAACTGGACGGGAAATGTGAATGAGCAGGGCGACATTGTAGGATACAAGGCTGATGTGCAGATTGCCTTTCAAGTTGAGAATTGATTTTCTTATAAGAAATCGGCTCGGGATAACCGGGCCGATTTTTGGCTATACTAGAAACATGAAAATCTCGAAGTGGGGTGACCTGAATGGATTGGTTAGGTGCTGTAGTACGTTTTGTTGTCTCGGCTCTTGTATTAATGCTCGTTGGCTATGTTATACCGGGATTTAAGGCGTTGACTTTCTTTCACGCGCTGCTTGCTGCAATTGCTATTGCCGCAATTGGTTGGGTTGTAGAAAGTGTATTTGGAACGAACACATCTCCGTATGGTCGTGGCATTGTTGGATTCCTGGTTTCAGCTATTGTGATCTGGGTGGCACAGTTTATAGTACCAGGGATGTCCGTTTCGATCATGGGAGCCTTACTGGCTGCATTTGCAGTGGGGATTATTGATATGTTTGTACCTACTACGATTCGGTGATTGTCGTAACCAAATTCACCTGAGCGCTCTTTTTTTGTGTAGAGGGCGCTTATTTATGCCCATTAGGAGATGGTAGGATGGAGGAGCAGTATTCAGTAAAGAGGAGATTAGATGAAAATCTTCAGATTCTCAAGGACAAGCTCGGCTACAAGACCACCTTTGATCTGATTGTCCGGACTATTCAAGCAGCCCATAAAAAGGGGGCCTTGATTTTTCTAGATGGTTTTGTCAATGATTATGCCGTGATTGAGATAATGAAGAGCTTGATGCGTATTCCTAGAGGCGGCTTAACAGTTAATGCACTGGAGCATCTGCTCCACGACTACTTACCTTTCTATGAAATCAGTACAGCTGATGATCTGCAGGATGCCATGGTTCAAGTGCTTTCTGGAACCATGCTGCTGTTAATTGACGGAGTATGTACCGTATTTGTACTGGATGTTCGTCAATATCCTGTTCGAGGGATTGAAGAGCCAGATCTGGAACGAGTTACGCGAGGCTCTCGAGAAGGATTTGTGGAAACTGCACTTTTTAATGTTAACCTTATTCGGCGGCGTATTCGAGACCCTATGCTGCGTTTTGAAGCTCTTCAGGTTGGACGCCGTTCCAGAACAGATGTTCTGGTAGGTTATATTGCCGATATTGCTGATCCCAGTTTGATACAAGAAGTGAAAAAGCGAATTGAACGAATTGATCGAGACGCTATTCCCATGGGTGGAAAAAACTTGGAGGAGTACATTCTCGGTACCAGTATTAATCCTCTGCCGGTTACTCGCTATACGGAACGACCGGATGTGGCTGCTGCTCATCTGTATGAAGGTCATGTGGTTATTCTCGTAGATACAACGCCTTTCGCACTCATCGTACCTGTAACAGCTTGGCATTTTACACAGCATGCTGAGGAGTATTTTCAAAATCCCCCCATCGGTACATATCTTCGGTGGGTACGTACCCTTGGGATTTTCCTATCTTTAGTTCTCATCCCAATCTGGTACATCCTTGCTGAGAGTACTAATTTACCATCATGGCTCGAGTTTGTAGGACCGCGTGAAGCAGGTCGGGTTCCGTTATGGCTCCAGTTCGTCCTATTAGAAATAGGACTGGACATAATCCGGATGGCCTTAATTCACACACCTAATGCATTAGCAACTTCCTTAGGGCTGGTCGGTGCCACATTGTTGGGGGATTTGGCTGTATCAATAGGGCTTTTTACGGGAGAAGCCATACTATACACTGCGGTGGTTGCCATTGGGACGTTTGCCACACCGAGTTTGGAGTTTTCCCTTGCAATAAGGCTGTTTCGATTTTTCCTGTTTTTCGGTTCTGCCCTCTTCGGTTGGCTGGGATTGGGAGTGACGTCACTGATTACACTGCTGATCTTTGGCTTAACGCGATCATTTGGGGTACCGTATCTATGGCCCCTTATCCCTCTTGATTGGCCGGCTCTACTCCGTATCATCTTTCGTTACCCCATTCCTCAAGTTGCAGTACGGCCTCGTATGACAAAACCAAAAGACATTCGCGCGATGCCAAGAGAGAAAAAGTAGAGGAGGTTGTGCTAATTCATGCGAATTGGGATTCCTAGGGCTCTCCAGTATTTCCAGTACTTTCCCCTTTGGACCACATTCCTAAGGGAGTTAGGTTTTGAGACAGTGGTTTCACCTGTGACAAACAAGCAGATTCTCAATTGGGGAATAGCTCATTCTGTCGATGGCGCCTGTCTGCCTCTTAAGACATATTTAGGACATGTGCGAGCGTTGGTTGAGAGTGGTATCCAATTGATTTTTGTTCCCCAAATCATTAGTGTTGCCCGGTTAGAATACCTTTGTCCCAACTCCATGGGTCTTCCCGATATTGTAAATAAACAAGTTCCCCCATCAGTAACTTTGGTGTCCCCTGTTATTAATGGTAAGAAGGGCACTAAGGCGTTGGTTCAGAGCTATCTAAGATTTGGTCTAGAATTCGGTTCAAAAAGGGAGGTACAGTCTGCTCTAGAACGGGCTTTCCAAGCTCAAAGACGTTACGACGAATCGCTGTATATAGAACCTAATAGTGTACCTTTAGAACGGCTAAATATACTCCTTATAGGGCAGCGTTACTTAGTGGACGACCCTTTTATCAGTATTGATATAAAAAAAAGACTAGAATCAGCGGGCGTGAATGTGTTTACTGCAGCCCAGGTTTCAGAAAAGGACATAATGAAAGCGAGCAGTATACTACCAAAAAGAATGTTTTGGACTTCAGGACGAAACGCAGTCGGTGCATTAGAACACTTATGGGAAAATTTAGACGGTATTGTGACACTAGCTGCTTTCGCATGCGGGGCTGATTCCCTTGTAGGTGAACTGATCGACCGCAAGGCTCGGCTTGGGAATTTACCTAACCTTATGATTAACCTTGATGAACATACAGGGGAGGTAGGGATGATTACACGTCTTGAAGCGTTTCTAGATCTACTTGAGAGGAGACGATTACATGAAAGTGACCTTTCCTCACATGGGAAACATATACATACCCATTGAGTCTCTGGTACAAGGAATGGGTCACGACGTTGTCGTTCCTCCTATGGATACCAAAAGAACACTGGATCTAGGAACGAAATACAGTCCCGATACTACGTGTTTACCGTTCAAGATCATTGTGGGAAACTTAATCGAGGGGATTGATCTAGGTGCTGACTGTGTCTTAATGGCGGGAGGAACAGGACCATGTCGTCTGGGCTATTACGGTGAGGTTCATAAGGGAATTCTTGAAGATCTTGGTAAAAAGGTCGAGTTTATTACTATAGAGCCGCCTAGGGGTAACAATCCTAATTTTTGGCCCCAATTAGGAAAGCTGTTCGAAAAGACTAATCTTAAGAGATTCGCAGGAGGTTGTCTTTTGGCTTGGGCTAAACTCAACGCATGTGAGGAGTTAGAACTGCTTGCATTGGTAGTTCGCCCACGAGAGCGGGAGTTCGGTTCAACGTCCAGGCTGCTAAAACAGGCCTTTCAGCAGATCAAAAAAGCTCAATCGCTGTCAGCAGTGGGAAAGTTTAGAGAAGAAAGTGTGCATGCTGTAAAGGGACTTATGAGTACTTCTGAAAAGGAAAAGGTACTCCGTGTAGGTCTAGTCGGAGAGATTTACACTGTACTTGAGCCTTTCGTAAATTTGCAGATCGAGGAACGATTGGGATATTTGGGGGTAGAGGTCTATCGCACCATTTCCCTTGTAGATTGGGTAAAAAACCATATTTTCAAGCAGGGTATAGGATTGAGGATTGATCAGGCCTTAAGGCGGTCGGCCGCAGGTTATTTGAGGGGTTTTGTTGGGGGACATGGTTTAGAAACTGTAGCTAGAACAGTAGACTTGGCGGAGAAAGATTATGCAGGCGCAATTCACATTTTGCCCATGACATGTATGCCAGAAATTGTTGCACAAGCCATACTGCCCCAGATAAGTGAAGACAAACATATTCCTGTTTTGTCTCTTGTGGTGGATGAACATACAGGGGAGGCAGGGTTTCAAACGAGGTTGGAGGCATTTGTAGATCTCCTCCATAGAAGGGAAAGGTGCAGGATTCTTGGCTAAACACCAAGTGTATTTGGGCGTTGATGTAGGTTCAGTAAGTACAAATCTAGTCTTAGTTGATCCCAAACGTCTTCCGGCAGAGTCAGTAGTTAAGAAGATCTATCTGCGGACGAATGGGGCGCCTATTGAAACGCTCCAGGCTGGTTTGGCCCGATTACAGTCTCAAGGACAATGGGATATCTTAGGAGTGGGGGCCACAGGTAGTGGGCGGGAACTTGCTGGAACCATTATAGGCGCAGATGTTGTCAAAAATGAGATTACGGCTCATGCCATTGCTGCTCTGCTCCATAATGCTCAGGTGAGAACCGTCGTAGAGATCGGCGGGCAGGATTCAAAGATCATCGTTTTGCGTGATGGTGTTGTTGTGGATTTTGCCATGAATACTGTTTGTGCAGCAGGCACAGGCTCGTTTCTCGATCAGCAGGCAAGCCGTTTGAGTATTCCAATTGATCAATTTGGTCCTTTAGCTCTTCAGAGTAAAAATCCAGTGCGAATTGCCGGTCGATGCACAGTGTTTGCCGAATCGGACATGATTCACAAACAGCAGTTGGGACATGCCATACCAGACATTCTGGCCGGTCTATGTCTGGCTATGGTCCGCAATTATTTGAGTAATGTTGCAAAAGGTAAGGCCATTCATCCTATTGTCTTGTTTCAAGGCGGTGTAGCAGCTAATGCAGGTATGCGGCGGGCTCTTGAAGAAGCGCTGGAGTTACCAGTTGAAGTGCCGCCCTATTTTGATGTAATGGGTGCGGTTGGAGTGGCGAAGCTTGCTCAAGAACATTTGGAATCGTCAGGACAGACTACCCGGTTTGGGGGATTAGAGATTGCCCATAGTCATTTTACGAGCAGTAGTTTTGAATGTCCGGACTGTTCGAATCGCTGCGAGATTGTGCAGATTTCTCGCGATGATTCACCCTTAGCATGTTGGGGTTCTAGATGTGGTAAATTCAGCGAATGATAGAAACTTAGAGGTTGAATTTGGCAAGGAAGTTGTTTTTATGGTATTATTAACGGAGAGTTGATTGCAGGGAGGAGTCATGCCTTTATGTTATCTATTGAACAGCTCGTCTTAGGAATTCCCGCATTACTATTAGCCATCTCCTTCCATGAATTTGCCCATGGATATGCTGCATACAAATTGGGAGATCCTACCCCTAAGTATCAAGGACGCTTAACCCTAAACCCACTAGCGCATTTAGATCCTATAGGGGCTTTGATGCTCTTAATATTTCGATTTGGTTGGGCTCGACCAGTAATGATTAATTCCAGCTATTTTAAGGATAGACGGAAAGGAACGTTAATTGTTTCCTTAGCTGGTCCATTCGCCAACTTTTTGCTGGCGTGGGTGTTTTTCAATTTAGGAAGGTTCTTACCAGGTTATATGCCCAATCTGTCCCTTGCCCGCAGTGTATCTATTTTTTTCCTCATTAATGTTCAGTACAATCTAGGCTTGGCTGCTTTTAACTTACTGCCTTTCCCTCCTTTAGACGGTTCTAAAGTTGTTGCTAGCCTTCTCCCTGCCCGGTGGGCCTATTCTTTTAACCAATGGGCTCGTTACGGTCAGATCATTTTGGTTGTTCTCTTAATAACAGGTGGTGCCCAGATTGTGTTGAATCCCATTTATAGGACTTTATATTTGCTTATTGCAAAGCTGTCACTTTAGGTGGTATGTATGGGATATGTAGTCCAACTAGATGCTTATGAAGGGCCTTTTGATTTACTGCTTGATCTCATTGTCAAAAATGAAATTGATATTTGGGATATTCCCATCGCCGATATTACCCAGCAGTACTTAGAATATCTCCACTCTCTGCAGGTACGTGATTTGGCTATTGGCGGTGAATTTTTAGTTATGGCTGCAACACTGCTTCGGATTAAGGCCAAATTACTGCTGCCTCAAGAACAAATAGGGTTAGAGGAAAGTGAGGAAGAGGAAGATCCTCGGGAAGAGTTAGTTGAGTTACTTCTCCGGTATAGGTTTTTTAAGGAAGTGGCAGTCTTCTTGCGGGATCGGTATCAAGCTTCCGTATATTACTATGATAGGGGAAACAGGACTGAAGAGTTGGATGTGACTCCAGTCTATACTAACTTGGTGGGTGACATAACCCTCAATGAACTGGCTGGTATGTATAGAGAACTATTAGTTGAGGCACAGCGGGAGCCACCGATTCACTCAGTAGTGCAGCGGGTTTCCGTTCAAGAGCGGCTGGCACTCGTCCGCATTCAGCTCATGGGGCAGTCCAGTGTGAGTTTTGGCCAATTACTCCAAAATAACACTGCGTCAGAGATTGTAGTTACTTTCTTAGCGGTACTAGAGTTAGTTCGTCTAGGCGAAATCCGTGTTCTTCAAGAAAAGCCCTTTGGGAATATTCAGGTACGACCCTATGCCCTGGAGATGGAGGTGATGGGATGACTCTTAAAGAGGCAGAGATCATTATTGAAGCATTAATCTTTGCAGCGGAGCGACCCATCAGCTGTAAAGACATAGGCGATCTCCTTGAGCTGAAACAGAGTACAGTGGAGGCCCTTATCGAAAAAATCCGGGAGCGCCACGGAGAAGGTGCCCTCATGATTCGTAGTGTAGCTGGAGGGTATCAGTTTGTAACAAAGCCAGAGTTGGCCCCATGGATTGAAAAAATGGGACGTCCCGTAATTAGTGCGCCACTTACTTTGGCAAGTACAGAGACTCTCGCTATCATTGCTTATGAGCAGCCAGTGACAAAGGCCCAAATCGAGGAGATTCGTGGTGTTCGTTCTGATAGTGCCCTAAACAATTTGTTAGAGCGGGGATTAATTTGTGAACTAGGACGAAAAGATGGGCCAGGGCGCCCTATTTTATACGGAGTAACTGAGAAATTCCTTTTGCATTTTGGACTGAGAAGTCTTGATGAACTTCCTCCCATTAGCATAAGGTCTGCGAAATAATGGTAAATTAAGACTGAGTTGGAGTGATAGATATGCTCAGTCTTTTTCTTGTGTTCCTACTGCTTATCCTAACTGTTAAATTCAGGTTTGAGATCTTTTATTCTCGAGATGAAAGTGGTTCATTTTTTCAGACTCGTCTTTGTCTTGGGAGTCTTCGTCTGCCTTTACCAGCAGGACTGTTCCGTC
This sequence comes from Bacillota bacterium, assembly GCA_012518735.1. Classification (GTDB taxonomy): domain Bacteria; phylum Bacillota; class Limnochordia; order Darwinibacteriales; family Darwinibacteriaceae; genus JAAYRO01. The sequence goes on along the minus strand of JAAYRO010000060.1, from coordinate 21,692 downwards.
CATTATCTTCTGCGAAGTCTCAAAAGCGTACACCTAATATTCTGAATTTAGTATCTGAGTCCCGCCGTTCAGTTCGTATTTTTGCTCGGTTTATTCAGGAAATACATGAGTTTGATTTATCTATTATTCTGGGGACTGGCGATCCCTTCCTTACAGCCGTTGGCTGTGGGGGACTGTGGTCTGTTTGTAGTCCTATCATGGCTGTCCTGCAGCAGAAGGGCAAGTTGAATTGCGTGCCTCGAGTGGATATTCTGCCAGATTACAGCAATGTACGTTTGACCGTCAAGCTCCACTGCATATTCCAGTTCCTACTTGGTCAAATTATCATTGACGAGCTGTACAATATGGGCACATTTCTGGCAGGTCGAAGACGGACAAAGGAGACATGATGGAATGGAAAACAGGCATCCAATTGAAGGACTAATGGAAACGGCAATGGAGAGTTTGAAAACCATGGTAGATGTAAACACCATCTTAGGAGATCCCGTTGAGACTCCTGATGGATGTGTGATTGTTCCTGTCAGCCGTGTGAGCTTCGGATTCGCAGCTGGAGGAACAGAGTTTGAAGCGGCAAAAGGGAAGAGTGGGCAGAACACAGAAGAATTTCCTTTTGGAGGAGGGAGTGGAGCTGGGATTGCCCTAAATCCAGTAGCGTTTTTGGTTGTAGGACGAGACAGTGTTCGTCTGCTTCCTGTTGATAACAGCGCAATTTATGATCGGCTAATCGATATGGTACCACAGGTGGTAGATCAGCTTCATGGGATAGTTAAGGGTGAGCGACCGAACGGTGTCCTCAGAAGTTCATACAAAGTGTAAGAGGGGCAGCCCCCTCTTTTTTCTTGCCATTTCCTAGGAAATTCGGTATTATTGGTTTGATAGGGGGCTTTTCCCGTGAAGGAAAGACTGCAGAAAGTTATGGCCCATGCAGGTATTGCTTCTCGTCGCGCTTGTGAGGAGCTCATTCGTGACGGGCGGGTCTTGGTTAATGGAAAGGTGGCCACATTGGGGACGAAGGTAAATCTTGATGCGGATCGAATACTAGTTGATGGAGAACCCCTCGTGGCTAAAGAGAGAAAGCGGTATTTACTGCTTCACAAACCGCCTGGGTTTGTCACCACTGTTCAAGATCAATTCGGGCGCAAGAGTGTGATGGATTTATTGACAAATGTTCCTGAACGAGTATATCCTGTTGGTCGGCTAGACTACGATTCAGAAGGTTTAGTGTTTCTAACGAATGATGGAGCTTTGGCCTATCGTGTAATGCATCCTAAATTCGAACTGCCTAAGACTTACTTAGTTACAGTTGATGGCGAGATAACTATGGATGCAGTCTATCGACTGCGTCAAGGTGTGAAACTAGAGGATGGCTTAACATATCCTGCTGATGTTTCTGTAATCCATAAAGAGCGGGAACGTTCTGTATTGCGTATTTCTATTTCTGAGGGGCGAAATCGTCAAATCCGCCGTATGTGTGAAACAGTAGGGAATCCAGTGGTGCGCTTAACTAGAACTGCCATTGGACCACTGAAACTGGGCAAACTAAAGTCTGGTGAGTTCCGGGAACTAACCCTGCAGGAGATAGGAAAACTCAAACAGGCGGTGAAGGGATAGTGAAGAAAAGGGTCGTCATTGTGGGAGCTGGTGCCGCTGGATTGCTGGCTGCAGGATTTGCGGCTCAAAGAGGGGCATCGGTCCTGGTCATAGAAAAGACAAAACGAAGTGCCCAAAAAGTACGGATTTCTGGTAAGGGTCGGTGTAATATCACTAACGGGATACCTATTAGTGATTTTCCTTCCCACTATCCAGGAAATGGGCGCTTTTTGTATGGAGCTCTCCATCGCTTCTCAAATCGAGATTGTATGGACTTTTTTGCTGGCCTTGGTGTAGAACTTAAGATTGAGAGAGGTCAGCGAGTTTTCCCGTGTTCTGATGATGCGGAGCAAGTAGCCAATTCATTGGAGCGGTTTGCGCGCCAATGCGGTGCTGAGCTTTTGTTCGAGCACCGGGTAGTTGAGCTTAAGTGTAATTCGGAAGGGACAATAGCCGGTGTGATTACAGAGAGTTCACGGGGGAAAACTCGGTTTGAGGCTGATTCAGTAGTTGTAGCTGCTGGTGGAATGAGTTATCCAGGGACTGGTTCTAGTGGCGATGGGTACAGATTGGCACAGATGATAGGACATACGATTGTAAAGCCTCGACCTGCTTTGGTTCCCTTGCGTACAAAGGAATCTTGGGTGAAAGAGGCAGCAGGATTGAGTCTAAGAAACGTCACCATTACCTTTACCAATGGATCAGAGCGTATCTCTGAATTTGGTGAAATGATGTTTACCCATTTTGGAATTACTGGACCGACGGTTCTTACTGCTAGTGAACAAGTGGGAGTTTGGTTAGAGAATGGTTCCTGCGAGGTCAAGGCCAGCATTGATCTTAAGCCTGCATTAGACGATGAACAACTAGATAAACGTTTGATACGAGATCTGCAGAAATATTCGCGGAAGCAATTCTCCAATTCACTTAATGATTTATATCCTAGAAGCTTGATTCCTATAATTGTTCAGTTGTCGGGTATTCCTGCTGATAAACCAACAAATCAACTGACCAGAAACGAACGATTTATTTTAGGTCGACTGACTAAGAACTTACCCCAAACTATAATCGGCACACTTCCTCTCACAGCAGCTATTGTTACAGCGGGAGGAGTAGAACTAACAGAAGTCGATCCGAAAACGATGGAATCAAAACTCATTAAAGGTTTATTCTTTGCAGGTGAAGTATTGAATATTCATGGAGTTACAGGAGGATTTAACCTCCAAGCGGCTTTTTCAACAGGATATTGTGCTGCCCAATCGGTGTAGTGGTAGTAGGGAAAGGTGATGTGCAGGAATGAAGATTGCTATTGACGGACCGGCAGGAGCTGGGAAGAGTACTATTGCGCGTCAGGTTGCTAAGAAGCTGGGTTACACATACCTAGATACAGGTGCAATGTATCGAGCTTTGACATATACAGCAATTCAAAGGGACATTTCTCCCAGTAATTCATCAGCTCTGGCTAGTGTTGTATCTCAAATGGATCTTCAAATTACATCTGACGAAGAAACAGGTGGAAATCGCATATTCGTAGACGGTGAGGACATCACTGAGGCCATTCGGAAACCAGTAGTGAGTGGGAATGTATCGGAAGTTTCGAGCCATGCAGAAGTTCGAAAAGTAATTGTGGACCTGCAAAAACGCATGGCCGAACAAGGACAGGTCGTGATGGATGGGCGTGATATTGGAACCGTCGTTATGCCAGACGCCGATTGGAAGTTTTTCCTAACCGCATCTGTTTCGGAGAGGGCTCGGAGAAGGCAGTTGGAGTTAAGCAAAAATGGCCATGAAGTTGATCTAAAAGAGTTAGAAAGGCAGATTCAAGATCGAGATCTGATGGATTCAACTCGAGCCGTTTCACCACTGAGGAAAGCGGAGGATGCAATCCATATTGATACAACCCATATGACCATTGATGAAGTAGTCAAGCTGGTTCTTAATTATGTTCAAGGAGGGAAGTCAAGTGTACAAAGCACTAACAATCATCCTCAGAGGCATAATTAGGCTTTTATATGGATTAAGGGTTGAGGGTGCGGAAAATGTACCTCAAACAGGAGGTGCCATTATCGCGTCGAATCATGTTACTATGGTTGATCCGGTGCCGGTCGCTCTCGCAGTAAAACGTCCTATTCACTTTATGGCAAAAGCTGAATTGTTTGAGTCCTCTATTCTGGATTGGTTTTTCCGTTCTCTTTATGCTTTTCCGGTTAAACGAGGTATGGCCGATCGTGAAGCGATTCGAACGGCACTTAAAATAGTCAGAGAAGGTCACCTTCTAGGGATTTTCCCTGAAGGCACGAGGAACCCTGATGCAGAAGCACTTCTTCCTCTGCAGGGGGGGACTGCTTTGATTGCAATTAAGACAGGTGTTCCAGTTGTACCTGTAGTAGTAAAGGGTGTTTCTCCATTGAGGTTTCGACGGGCCATCACTGTTCAAATCGGAAAACCTATGTATTTCGGTGAGAGTCGGAGGGCCACAAAGGAGGAGGTAAATCAGGTCAGTTTAGAAATTTCAAAGCAATTTGCTGAAATGCTAAGAAGGAATATTGGATAAGACGCAGAAATACAAACAGGGCGGATATTTGTTTATTGGATGTAGGCATAATAAGGGAGGGGGAAAGGTGGAAATAGTATTGGCAGATGCCGCTGGGTTTTGTTTTGGTGTCAAAAGAGCTTTGGACATAACAAAAAAAATCGCGTCCCAAGCTGCCGAAGACACAGATGGCACTCCGATACACACATTAGGTCCACTTATCCATAACCCTCAGGTAGTGAAGGAACTTGCATCGCAAGGTGTTAGGGTCATAGAGCGACCTGAGGAAGTTGATTCAGGAGTAGTCATTGTTCGTTCACATGGTGTATCACCTAAGGTCATGGAGGAGCTGCAAGGCAGAGGCCTTGAGATTGTAGATGCTACATGTCCTTTTGTGCAGCGAGCCATGCGTTGGGCTAAACAGTTGAAGGATGAAGGGTATCAGGTTGTTATTGTTGGGGATAAATCTCATCCAGAAGTGCAGGCCCTTTTGGGCTGTACGGATGAGGAAGCACATATTGTGAGTTCGCCTCAAGACATTGATGAACTTCCGGCTGCTAAACGCATAGGTGTTATTGCGCAAACAACTCAATCGACGTCAAACTATCGAGCATGCGTCAGTGCGTTGATTGGGAAGGTTGAGGAATTGAAAGCCTTTGATACCATCTGTATTGCTACCGAACAGCGGCAGACTTCTGCAATGGAACTAGCCGCCCAAGTGGATGTTATGGTGGTTATCGGAGGTCGAAATAGCGCCAACACAAAGAGATTGGCGGAAGTATGTCAGGAGCAGGGCACTCGGACGATTCATGTAGAGACACCAGATGAACTGAAACAGGAATGGTTCAAAGGCGTCCAAAAAGCAGGAGTCACTGCGGGAGCCTCTACTCCACATTGGTTAATTGAGGGGGTACTTACAAGAATGAGTGAATTTACAGAAGACAAAGTAACACAAGCTACGGAGGAACAGGAAGTTCAAGACGTACAGCAAGAGGAAGTAGAAGAAGTGGCACCAGAGGAGCCTATCACTGAAGAGACTCAAGAGGAGATTGGGGCTCAGGAGTCTTCTACAGATACAGAAGAGGAAATATCAGAAGAACCAAAACTGAGTGAAGTCCAAATAAGTGAGTACGATGTCAAGTTACCAACACCGGGCGCAGTTATGAAAGGGCGCGTGGTGCAGGTCTCTCAAGACGAGGTATTAGTTGACATTGACTATAAATCCGAAGGACGCATTCCACTAAACGAATTGAGTTTCCTACAGAATGTTCAGCCAAGCGAACTAGTCAGCGAAGGCGACGAAATTGCTGTTAAGGTTCTGAAAGTGGATGATGCTGAAGGTACTGTAATTTTGTCTAAGAAACGGGCAGATGCAGACCAGTCTTGGGCAAAGCTTGAGGAGCTTAAGGAATCAAACGGCACCTTAGATGCGAAGGTTGTACAAACTGTTAAGGGTGGACTCCTCGTGAATGTTGGTGTTCGAGGATTCATTCCTGCTAGTCATGTATCTCGAGGGTTCGAAGATAATCTAGAGAAGTATGTAGGTCAAACGCTAGAGCTGAAAATTATCGAACTGGATCGTTCCAAGAATAACGTGGTCTTTTCCCATAAGGAAGTCTTAGAGGAACGCTATCAAAAGGCTAAAGAAGAAGCATTTGATACGTTAGAGGAAGGGGATATCGTTCCTGGAATCGTTCGACGTTTGACTGATTTCGGTGCCTTTGTAGATATTGGAGATGGTGTAGAAGGTCTTCTTCATGTTTCTGAAATGGCTTACAGCCGAGTGGAGCATCCTTCCGATGTAGTTTCTGAAGAGGAAGAAATCAAGGTTATGATTCTTGGTTTAGACAAAGAAAGAGAACGAATCTCTCTCGGTCTAAAACAGACTCTTCCTGATCCATGGTTGAATATTGACGAACGCTATAGTGAAGGTGATAGGGTAACAGGTGTTGTTACTCGTGTCGTAGATTTTGGTGCATTTGTCAAACTTGAAGATGGTGTAGAAGGTTTGGTACACATTAGTGAGTTGTCCCATAAACATGTGGCAAAGACTGAAGATGTGGTCCAAAGCGGGGACGAAATTGAAGTAAAGGTGATTAGCGTTGACCCAGAAGCTCGCCGAATTGGTTTGAGCATTAAGGAACTAGAACCAAAACCTCAACCTAAGCCAGCTCCAAGAGAGAAGCAGGCATCACCGGCTCAAGAGGGAACAAGTACTGATGAACTAACGACCAATTTGGGCGATGTATTTGGTGACCTGTTTAAGAAGACCCAAGAGTAAAACGAAAGTGTAATTGTAACTGTCTGTGGACATTTGTCTGCAGACAGTTTTTTGTTTATTGTAAAGGAATCGTTTCGTTACGATGTACAACCGTTAACATTTCAGAAGGACTTCAAAAGGAAATGTGGAATAGTGAAATCAATACGGCAGGAGATGGGCCACTTGGCCATACTCCGAATGCTCCTGTTTCTGTTGTTAATGTCAGCCGAGTGGACGGTTCGGAAGTTTGAGAAGGCGATTGAGGTGTCCAAAATTAAACTTACTCTTCGTCAACAGCTAGTATTATCGTATGTGATTGTTGTTTTGGTACCCGTTTTACTTGTGGGATTGACGTTAACGAATGGAATGCGAAAGTTGGCATGGGAGCAAACTGTCCAGGAAGCTGCTGAGAGTGTTTGGCGAGTTAAGCGGCAGGTAACCGATGCTATGCGGGCAGCGATTGCCATCTCTAATCGCTTCTTTATTGATCGGGATTTAGAAAGTATACTTGATCGAAACTATGAATCTACTTGGGAGGTTGTTAGTGCCTATCGAGGATATTTAGAGTTTGATCTCTACCCAGAGACTAGTTCTGAAATTGCCATGATTCGAGCCTACTCGGAAAACCCGACTATTTTAGAAAACTGGCGGATTATGAGAGTTTCGGAAGGGGTTCAGGGAGCAGATTGGTATCAAGAAGCCATTTTTAAAAAAGGCAAGATCAGCTGGAGGTTTATTACATTCCCTGAGATGAAAAAGTCTTTCTATACTCTAACACGGGTAGTAAGTGGGATCAATCCTGTAGGTGTCTTAACTATCAGCCTCAATCCCGTCTTTCTAAATCATATTTTACTGCAAGAGTCTTTTGAAACCCTACTCATTGACGAGAATGGTGTAATTATTTCCGCTTCTGATCAGGGTTTAGTGGGTCAAGAGGCAGACAAAACCATATTTGAGCCGATTTTAGCAGAGCGTAATGGGCCAAATAGAGTGTACTACCGTGATACATGGTATGAAGTCATATCAGATACAGTATCGCTGGAAGATACGCACGCTCGTTTGCATGTGGTGTCCCTCTTTCCCGTAACAGAGATAATGAGTTCTGCGAATCGAGCTAGTCGATTAGGTCTAATGATTATCGCTATCAGCCTAGCTGTTTCACTGCTGCTCATATTTGTTTTATCCCGCTTGTTAACAGAACGGATCCGGCTGCTCAGTGAACGAACTCACCGGGTGGCTGCAGGTGATCTAGATTGTTCCCTTCTTATTGACGGAGAGGATGAAATCGGGAAACTATCACAAGATCTAAATGAGATGGTTCAGAGTATCCGAACATTGTATTCTCAGAAGGAACAGTTGGAGATTAAGCAGCGAGATATTAGGTTTAATATGTTGGCTAATCAGATCAATCCTCACTTCTTGTTCAACGTTCTAGAGACGATTCGTATGAAAGCGGTTAGTCGTGGAGAAACGGAGATTGCAGGGGTCGTACAAAGATTAGGTAAGCTCTTCCGAAGGAATCTAGAGTTGGGACAAGCCCCTATTCCTTTGATGGTTGAGCTTGATACGGTTATCAGTTATTTGGAAATTCAGTCGTTTAGGTTTGGCGACCGGTTAAATTATTCCTTGGATATTAGTGAGGAAGTTCAAGACTGTTTGATCCTGCCCCTGATTATCCAACCTTTAGTGGAAAATGCTGTGATTCACGGAATGAGAGATAAACTAGAAAATGGTCTAGTAACGATTCGGGCATATGTAGATGAAAACAACCTGCGAATAGCTGTGGATGACAATGGAATAGGCATGGATAGTCAGCAGCTGCAGCGAGTTAGAGATTCCCTTGTGAATCCACCGAATGGCGATGACAGAATTGGTCTTAGAAACGTCTATGAAAGAATCCGCTTATACTATGGCTCAGATGCAGATCTTACTATCAACAGCACATTAAGCAAGGGAACAACAGTGGAGATTATTATACCTTGGAGTGGTGTTTGAGATGTTTAAAGTGCTAATTGTTGATGACGAGCCTATAATTCGTGAGGGACTGCATCAGATTATTGATTGGGAGAAATGTGGTTTTACTATCTGCGGTCAGGCGAGTAACGGCCAAGATGCACTAGAGAAGATTTACGCCCTACACCCTCATCTCCTCATTTTAGACATTAATATGCCCGTATTAGATGGTCTGGAATTATTAGATCTTCTAAGGCAGGAAAAACGGAATATTCAGGCGGTTATTCTAACGGGCTATTCTGAGTTTGCCTATGCGCAGAAGGCATTGAACCTTGGTGCTGTAGGGTATGTGTTAAAGCCAATTGATGAGGAGGAACTAAAGAGGACCGTTCAAAAGGCTTATGGAGCCATTTTGGAGTATTCTTTAGTCGAAGGTGCATCGCAGAAGACTATTTTGGATATCTGTTGGGGTGATACAGAAAAGGAGCTTCTCAACAATCTCTGTCGGGCCATCGATTTCAACAACCTAGAGTTGATTAAGGAGCTCTTAGGCACTCTTCATGGGCGCTATTTTGCAGCTGATAGTAGTATTGATACTATGAAGGCGACTTACCTCCATTTGTATTTTGCTGCAATCAGTCAACTTGACTTAATGAACCGCATTGGGGAAGAACAGCTCGGATATTATCAGGATGTTGTAGAAGAGGTGCATCGGTGCCAAAATGTCGAGGAACTACGCGAACATATGCTCAGCAAATTCTGTCAATTATCGGACACACTAGTACAGTGGTCGCCAGAAGGGACTGTTAACAAGATTATAGATTACGTCCAGCGGCACTATGGAGAGAAGATTACCCTTGAGGAGCTTTCACAGAATTTAGGCTATACTCCAGCGTACCTAGGAAAGCTTTTCACTGATCAGCTGGGGCTGCGTTTCAACACCTATCTAGGGAAAGTTCGTTTGGAAAAGGCCAAAGACCTTCTACAGAAAGGTTTCAACGTAAGCACTACTGCAGAAATGGTAGGCTATAATGATTCGGATTATTTTAATATCAAATTCAAAGAGGAATTTGGAGTTAGTCCTTCTGCTTTCAAAAAGTCTCGCAGCGACTAATATAGAGATCGCGAATATTTCATGGAAAACACCCGTAATCTGTCGGGTGTTTTTTGTGTTAGTAATAATATATAATTGTTTTATTGATGTAAAACAAAAGGGTGAGATCTGTGCAGGTGAGGCAGCTTATGCGTAAGCTCTATAATCAAAGATACTTAATTCTCATGAGTTTACCGTTCGTGATCTGGGTTATTCTTTTCAAATACGTTCCTATTTGGGGTTGGACGATGGCCTTTCAAGAGTATAAACCTCATCGTACCTTTTTCGAGCAGCACTGGGTTGGACTTGCTCATTTTCGAACGCTGTTTCAGGACCCTATGTTCTATGAAGTGATGCGTAATACTCTGGCCATGAGCTTTCTTTCTCTTTTGTGCGGCTATACTCTGCCCATTATCTTTGCCCTTCTCCTAAACGAACTGCGAGACGGTCTTTTCAAACGATTTGTTCAGACTGTTTCATATCTGCCCCATTTCGTTTCTTGGGTGATTGTTGCTGGGATGTTTTCTAGGCTGTTAGGTGTTGGGGGAGCAGTAAACGAGGTTCTCATGTCTTTGGGAATTGTGGACAAACCAGTATTGTTTTTTGCTAAAGGGGAATATTTTTGGGCTTTGGTTACTTCAATCGATGTCTGGAAAGAGATTGGCTGGAATTCAATTATTTTCCTAGCAGCCATTATGGCTGTTGATGAAGATCTCTATGATGCGGCGGCAGTGGATGGGGCGGGGCGATTTAGGCGGATGTGGCATGTGACTCTGCCTGGAATAAGCACAGTGATTGCTATTATGTTAATTATGTCCATCGGGAATCTAATTAATATTGGTTTCGAAAAACAGTTCCTGTTAGGCAACAATCTTGTAAAAGAGTATTCGGAGGTTATTGACTTATATGTTCTCAATTATGGTATCAAGATTGGACGTTATTCGTATGGGACAGCCATAGGCATCTTTAAGTCGGTGATCAGCATAATTCTGCTTTTCACAGCCAATCGCGTAATTCAGCGTTTCAATGTGGAAGGCAGGGTCTTGTAGGAGGAATGATACTGTGGTAACAAATCGAACCTGGGGCGATCGAGTGTTTAACGTGTTTCTCTATGTTTTCATGATTTTCATGGCTGCCATTACCCTCTACCCTTTCCTTAATGTGCTGGCAATTTCTTTCAACGATTCGGTAGACAGTGTCCGTGGTGGCATTCACCTGTGGCCCCGCCAATTTACCTTGAACAATTATAGGGAGGTCTTTACCTACCCCACACTAGTACGGGGATTTTACATATCTTCATTACGGACTATTATTGGCACTGCTCTCGGAGTACTCAGCTCTGCTATGGTGGCTTATGTTATTAGCTGTGAGGAATTTATAGCTAGGAAGTTTGTATCCGGTCTGTTTATTCTCACTCTGTATTTTTCTGGAGGTTTGATTCCCGAATTTATGCTTGTTAGAAAACTGGGTCTCATGAACAATTTCTGGGTTTATATTCTTCCTGGTTTAATTGGTGGATGGAACGTCTTTGTTCTCAGGGCTTACATTGATACACTTCCCGTTAATCTTAAAGAGTCTGCCAAGTTAGACGGGGCTAATGACCTAACCATTTTCTTCAGGATTATTCTTCCTCTCTGCAAACCAGTCTTAGCCACAGTTGCTCTGTTTATCGCGGTGGGACAATGGAACAGCTGGTTTGACACATTTTTGTATGCAAGCAGCAATCCTGACCTAACAACACTCCAATACGAAATGATGCGCATCATGCAGAATACGGCCATGTCGTCAACAGCCAGCATGTATGGATTAACTGCAGCAAATGCTCCGCGAATTTCGCCAGAGTCCATTCGAATGACCATTACGGTTGTGGCTACGCTGCCCATCGTTGCGGTGTATCCGTTTCTACAGAAGTATTTTGTGAAGGGACTCACGCTCGGTGCTATTAAGGGTTAAGACAGGCATCAGCCTGTTAAATTAAAAAAGGAGGAGTCTAGAGTTGAAGAGAATCATTCCGTTGAGTCTGTGTTTGTTGTTGATTGTGGGATTGATAGGAACCAATGTTCTTGCTGCAGAGAATGATCCGCTAGTACTGACCATGTTCAGCGGTGATATCAACCCAGATGATACAGGATTTGAAGATCCAATCGCCAAAAAGATTACTGAAGCTACCGGTGTGAAGCTGAAAATGGAGTATCCTGTTGGGGAATACGAACAGAAAGTAACACTGATGATTGCCAGTGGTGAGTACCCAGACCTGATTTTCCACAAGAACGCTGGGCCATTTGTGGAAGCGGGGGCCTTTATCGATCTAACGCCTTACATTGAGGAATATGGGGAGAACATCAAAGACCTCTATGGCCCATATCTAAATCGGCTCCGTTACAGTATTGATGATCCTTCCATCTACTTCTTAGGCTCCTTTGGGGTAGGCTCAAAAACGTGGGATGTAAGTGGGGTTCAGCTTCAGCATGCTGTTGCAAAAGAGTTAGGGTACCCCAAGATGGAAACGGTGCAGGATCTAGAAGAGGCTCTTAAAGCTTATATTGAAAAGTATCCTACCATTAACGGTCAACCGACCATAGGTCTGTCACTCTTAGCAGATGACTGGCGATTCTTAATTACCGTAACGAATCAAGCGGTCTTTGCCACTGGTGGACCTGATGATGGAGAATGGTATATCGATCCAGAAACCTATGAAGCAGTTCTTCATCATACTCGGCCGGAGGAGCGAGAGTACTTTCGATGGCTGAATCACATGAATGATATTGGATTACTTGATCCAGAGAGTTTCATTCAGAAGTATGACCAGTACTTAGCCAAAATTGCATCGGGGAGGGTCTTAGCCTTAACAGATGCTAGATGGCAGTATGAACAGGCTGAACAAGCGTTAAGACAGGCTGGCATGTTTGAGAGAACATACGGTAGTTATCCGATTGTTCTTAACGAGAACTTCAGAAGAGCTGATCTGCAGGACCCAGGTTACTCTGCAGGATGGGGTATTGGAATTACTGTAGATTGTAAAGACCCAGTTGCTGCCTTTAAGTTCCTAGACTGGATGGCATCGGATGAGGCTCAAATTTTGAATAACTGGGGCATTGAAGGCGTTAATTATGAAGTTATTGATGGTAAGCGGGTCATTCCTCCAGAGGAAATGAATCGTCGGCTTAATGATCCTACTTACCGTAAGACCACTGGTGTAGGATTGTACGTCTACCCCTTCCCACAGCGCGGTGATGGGTTGCTAGATCCAACTGGAAATACCTATACTATTACAACGCCAGATTACATTAAAGACCGCTATTCTGACGTAGAACGGGAAGTCTTAAGCGCGTACGGCGTAGAAATGTGGATGGAGCTGTTTCCACAGCAAGAGGAGCTGCCCATTAAGACATGGGGTGCTGCATGGCAGATTCCTACTCCTGAAGATCCGAAGTATCAAATGGCATGGCAGCGGATTCAAGACATCATTAAGAGACGAATCCCAGAAGCTATCTTAGCAAGCCCAGAACAGTTCGATGCTATCTATGATAAGATGCTTGCTGAGATTGATGATGCTGGCTTAGCATATGTAGAAGAGAAGTTTAATGAGCTGCTTCAGAATCGATTGAAGCATTGGGGTATAGTTGAATAACAAGCAACTCTTCAAGGGTGGAACTCAGGTTCCACCCTTTTTACATATTGAACAATCCCTCGGGAACACTAAGATAAATCGTTAGTGGAGGGATAATCATGTCTGCCGGAATGAGTATATTATTAATCACTGCAGCCTTAGTGTATTTTGGAGTGGCTCAACGATTGCTTGATCGTATGAAGCTTACAGATTCACAGGCCCTCATCTTCATTGGATTGATGATTGCAGGAAGTTTCGTTACTATTCCTATTGTGACAGGTCAGACAACGGTAGGCGTAAACCTTGGAGGTGCAGTCGTACCGTTAGTGATAGTAGTCTATCTTCTCGCTACTGCAGATACGGGATATGAAAAAGTCCGATCCGTAGTGGCATCCCTGGTGACAGCGGGGATTGTGTATGGGATAAGTCAATACACAGACTTTGACCCACCAAGTGGTCGAGATATACTTGATCCACTGTGGTTGTTTAGCATTGTGGCAGGAATTGTAGGATACTTGGCAGGACGATCTCGTCGAGCTTCATTTATTGCAGGGGTATTAGGTATTCTTCTAGCAGATTTGATCCACTTGGTTCGGGCGTTTGTTACTGAACTTCCTACACGAGTTATTCTGGGTGGAGCAGGTATCTTTGATACGATGGTACTGGCAGGACTGATTGCTGTTGGGCTTGCAGAGGTTATAGGAGAGACAAGAGAACGGGTTCAGGGAGGACCATCACAGCCAAATGAGGATGGTGCTGAGTCGTGAAAAAGATATGTGCAGTATTTCTAATGGTTTCGTTGGCGCTGTTTTGGTCTAGCATTGGCTCTGCTACAGAACGAGATGATTTAGGCTGGTACACGTTAGTCGAGAGGGAAAGTGAGCGTGTTGTTACCATGACGGCACGTATACTAGAGCCAGGAGACTCATATATCGCATGGGACAATCGGCGGTTTGAAGTAACAGAGATCGAGGGTGATACGGTTCATGTAACATATACAGAGACTATTGAACTCCCTGAAATTACTGATGATGTCCTCCGTACCCAAACAGGGGGAACGGCCCAGAACAAAGAGATGGTTGTTGGAATTTATCATACACACAATGACGAGTCGTATGTGCCTAGTAGTGGTACTGAGTCAAAAGAAGACGGCCGTGGAGATATTCTGGAAGTGGGTAAGATTTTGGCAGATACGATGGAAAAAGCTGGCCTCAAGGTGATTTGGTCAGATAACAGTCATCTACCCCATGACGGTCAAGCCTACGCCCGCTCCCGCCGTACGGTGGCGGAGCTGCTCCAGTATCAGCCAGTTACCCTAATTGATGTCCATCGGGACGCCACTCCACCAGAAGTATATTCGACCGAGATTCAAGGTCAACCTGCAACAAAAGTTCGTATTGTTGTAGGAAGGCAGAATCAAAATCGTGCTGCAAATCTAGAATACGCAAAACGGATCAAGGCAGTTGCCGATAAGTTTTTCCCCGGCATTATTGAGGGAATATTTGATGCTAGAGGAAATTACAATCAGGATTTAGGTTCACGTATGATTCTTCTGGAATTTGGGGCACACACAAACTACTTAGAACACGCTTCACAAGCGGCAGAGTTTTTCGCGAAAGTCATTCCTGCAGCCGCAGGTCTTACCAGTGAGGAAGCTGGTCCTGCACAGCAGCAGATTGCTGGAGCTGCCGGCAGGTCTGTCTATTGGATGTTAGGGATAGTTGCTGCAGGGATTGTCGGATTTGTGCTCCTCAACAAGGAGGGACTAGGTTCTCTAAAGGATTTCTTCCGTCGAGAAGCAGGTCTGCCCGTCGAAAACGATGATCCTCAACAGGAGAACGATTCATGAAATACCTTATTACGGTAATTATGGGAGCGCTGGCCGGGTTTTTTGCTAGATGGTACATGCTTCGTCGTGACTATCGCCAATACCCCAGTTATCCTCAAGGCTGGGCCATCCACCTCTTTTTAGGGTTTATTGGTGGATTAATTGGAGCGGTCATCGTTCCTTCCTTTTTGGAGCAGGAGTTTGCAGCCGTTTCTTTCCTGCTCTTAGCAGCAAGTCAGTTTCGTGAAGTGCGGAATGCGGAAAGAAATACTCTAGCGGCTGTGGAGTCAACTGAAATGGTGTCCAGGGGCAATGCCTATATCGAAGGTATTGCCCGGGTTTTTGAGGCTCGTAATTATTTAGCTATCTGGGTTTCTTTAGCTGTAGCCATTACATCAGAATTGCTGGCCCAGTTCTCGTTTCCTGTACGGATCATTGGCGGGTTGCTTGTAGCATGTGGGTCTGCTTTTGTTCTTAACCGTCTTATGCAGGGGGATTATGTTGGTGATATTGCCCAAGTAAGACTAGCAGATTTATCCTTTGAAGGTCCAATTTTGGTCGTTGATGGAGTTAAGATGATGAATGTGGGTCTAGCTCAAGCTCGTCAGGTGTATGAAGAAAGAGGTCTAGCTGCCGTCATAGCTCCTAATGGACCCAATACAAAAGCAACTCTTGCAAACCTTGGTCAGATGCAGGCCATTGCCCATGATGTATCTGCCATGATTGGGATCTACATGGACGTAGGGGAGCAAGAGTTTACACCCTTGGTGAGGCGGGAGCCAAGTACAGGTAAGTTGGTCTTTGTTATGATCCCATCGGCACAAGATCCAGAAGCATTCATTGCGGCAATTAAGCGAGTGCCTGTCTTAGAAGGGGCAGTTCGTAAACCCTTGACCTCAAAACCGGGTCGAATGATGGATTGAAGGGGAGTGGGATGGGATGAACATAGTAACCACCAAGGAAATTCTCGCTGTTGTAACACTCGATCGGAATAAAGTAGCTGGTCAAGGCCTTGTTTTCTACGCTGAAAACGAGGAGGAGCTCTCGGAAACAGCCCTTCTCTTGGCCCGTGTTTTGGCTGCTGCCGTACATGATCTAAAAAATGGAACTATGATACTGGTTCGCCATTAAGGAGGGCTTGAGTGAAGATCATTTACTGCTGCTATGGTGGAGCCCATTCTTCTCCAATTGCAGCTGCCATCCACCTTGGTTATCTTTCCACAACCAAATGTCCCACACGCGAGGAACTGTGGAGACTGCCCTATTTTGATAAAACTGATGGCCGGGATCGGGGAAATGTTATGTTTGTAGGAATAGACGGGGATGGTCACGAAGTATATATATGTGGACGAGGCCGAGAAAAACTAGGAATTGAACAAGCTATTCGAAGTGGGATTCGGTTGGCTTGTGGGAGTCAAGAGGACATATTATTCGTAGATACCCTTTCTGCAGTAAACCTCTGGATGCGAATAGGGGGTTATTTGTCGCGTCAATGGAAAGTGACTCAGGTTGGTCGCCCCATTGTTATATTCGGTTCTCAAATGGCGTTTTTCAATCTAGTGGAGATAGTGAACCAGGCGAAGCAAAGCGTTCAATTTATGATTAGTACCAAGTCATAGAGATGGATAGAAGGAATTACATATTATAGTAGCGAAATGTAAGAGTTCAAGGATTGATGGTGGTCAGGAGAGGTTTTTTATGAGCAAACCAATCGTTGCAATTGTGGGGAGACCCAATGTTGGAAAAAGTACGCTGTTTAATCGAATTAGTCGGGATAGAATTGCAATCGTGGAAGGTCAACCAGGAGTTACTCGAGATCGCATTTACGCTGACGCAGAGTGGTTGAATAAACACTTCACCTTAGTTGATACTGGTGGAATTGACAGAAACGATGACGTTATAACAAGACAGGTTCGTGTTCAGGCAATGGTTGCGGTGGAACAAGCAGATGTAATCGTATTCGTCCTAGATGGTCGAAGTGGTTTGACGGCTGCAGATGAGGAGATTGCTGATATCTTACGGAGGAGCCAGAAACCCGTAATTCTTTGTGTTAACAAAGTGGAGGATATGAGCGCTTCGTGGGAAATTGCCGCTGATTTCTACCGTCTAGGTCTGGGAGAACCGTATTTGATATCGGCAGAACACGGTAGAAATATAGGTGATCTACTCGATGAAGTGGTTAGAAACTTTCCAGAAGATTCAGATGTGGAAGAGGAAGATTTACTGAAGGTGGCCATTGTAGGCCGCCCAAATGTAGGCAAGTCCTCCCTAATTAACAAGATTTTAGGTGAGGAGCGAGTCATTGTCTCGGAAATTGCTGGTACTACACGAGATGCTATTGATACTAGATTCGAGCATGAAGGACAGAAACTGCTTCTGATTGATACCGCGGGTTTACGTCGGCGGAGCCGAGTTGCGGAAGATCTAGAGTATTATAGTGTGGTTCGCACACTCAGGGCAGTAGATCGCAGTGATGTTACGGTGGTTATGATTGACGGAACGGAAGGGCTTACAGAACAAGATAAGAAAATCGTAGGGTATGCCCATGAGAATGGGAAGGGGATCGTCCTTGCCGTTAATAAATGGGATTTAGTGCCAAAAGAGACCTATACTATGCGTGATTATGAGAGAGAGATTCGTGATGGACTGTTGTTCGCTAATTACGCTCCTATTGTGTTCATTTCTGCGTTGACTGGTCAGCGGGTAATCCGTCTGCTGGAAACTGTTAAGAGTGTTGCCCAGTCAAGAAGTCTGCGGATTTCTACCGGTCGTTTAAATGAAATTATCCAGGATGCAGTAGCGGTAAATCAGCCGCCAAGTGATAAGGGTGTAAGGCTGAAAATACTGTATGCTGCACAGGTTCAAGTAAACCCTCCAGTATTTGCCATTCATGTTAACAGGAGAGACTTGATGCATTTTTCTTACGAACGTTATTTAGAAAACAGAATTCGCCAAGAGTATGGTTTTGTAGGTACTCCTATTATTCTAGCGGTTAAGGAGCGGAGCCAATGAAGTTAATTCTTGCCTTTATTGCTGCTTACGTGTTGGGAAGTATTCCTTTTGGTCTCATTATCAGCAAACTATGGGCTAAAATCGATATTCGTCATCATGGCAGTGGTAACATTGGTATGACGAACGTTATGCGGACGGCAGGTTACATTCCTGGCTTATTGACACTGCTTTTTGATAGTGGGAAAGGGGCTGCAGCCGTGCTACTGGCGAAGCAGGTAACAGATGACCCATTCCTGTGGTTTGCTTGTGGGGTCATGGCGGTTGCAGGTCATAATTGGTCAATCTTTCTAAGATTTAGGGGTGGAAGGGGAGTTGCTACTACAGCTGGGGTTTTGGCGGCTACACAGCCAGCTATTACAGTTGTTCTATTCATTATTTGGGTCCTAGTAGTGGTGTTTACGAAATATGTTTCCCTTGCATCTATTACTGTCGCTGTGGTTTTTCCTATTTGTCAGTTCCTGTTTAAGGTGCCTCTGCCTGAACTTCTGCTGGGAATGGTTGTTGCTGCCTTTACTGTTTTTCGCCATCGACCAAATATCCAGCGTCTTTTGGCAGGAACAGAATACAAGTTTGGGGAAAAAAGTCGTCCTCGGTAGGTTCACTCTGTAACCGTATGCGGTTACAGAGTGTTTTTTCTTTTCTCTTGTTATATTTCCACAAGGCTTCTAATATAGTTATACTGTCCAACTGAATGTATGCAGGGGCATCAGATCAGCCGGAAAGCCCAAATTGAGGAGGGAAGCCTTGATGGAAAAGTTTAATATTTTTTCCGACATCGCGGAACGCACTGGCGGAAGCATCTATGTAGGTGTTGTGGGCCCTGTGCGTACAGGCAAATCGACATTTATTAAGCGCTTTATGGACTTACTCGTTATGCCTAATATAGGCGATGTCTATCTAAAAGAAAGAACGAAAGATGAACTGCCCCAAAGCGGTGCGGGTAGAACCATCACCACCACAGAACCAAAATTCGTTCCTGATGAACCTGTTGAAGTAGGGTTTCAGGATAATGTGAAGGTCCGAGTTCGTCTTGTGGACTGTGTTGGTTATACGGTGCCAAGTGCAAAAGGTTATGTGGATGAAGAAGGTCCCCGAATGGTAATGACGCCGTGGTTTGAATATTCAATCCCGTTTCAAGAAGCAGCAGAATTGGGGACGCGGCGGGTCATCAGCGAACACTCTACCATCGGCTTGGTTCTTACTACCGATGGCTCCATCTCCGATATACCACGAGAAGACTATGTTGAGGCTGAGGAGCGAGTAATTCGAGAGTTGCAGATACTGGGGAAGCCCTTTGTTGTGGGACTCAACTCTATTCATCCTGAAAGCCGTGAAACTACAGCATTAGCCCTCGACTTGAGTGAGAAGTATGGGGTAACGGTTGTACCCATTGACTGTCTGCGCATGACTCGTTCTGATATTATCGACTTATTCCACGAAGTCTTGTTTGAATTTCCTATCAGGGAATTTAGTGTACGTCTCCCAAAATGGATTGATGAGCTGTCGGCAGACCATTGGCTCAGGCAGTCGTATGAAGAATCGGTTTACGAAATTGTTTCAAAGATCAGTCGGCTTCGAGACATAGAAAACATAGCTGTCCATGGATTGACTGAATCAGAGTATGTAAACACAGTGACCTTATCTGACTTGGATTTAGGTACAGGTGAGGTACTGCTTACTTTAACAGCAGCAAACGAGCTTTTCTACGAGGTCTTAACAGAGATGACCGGCTTAGAGGTAAAGGAAGATCATCATTTGATGCGGTTAATGTACGATCTGTCAGTGGCCAAGAAAGAATACGATAAGCTATCCTCTGCCCTACAGCATGTGCGGGAAACGGGCTACGGAATCGTCATACCCAGTTTGGAAGACATAACATTCGAACAGCCAGAATTAATAAAGCAGGGTCGAAACTTCGGAATAAAGCTGACCGCGAGTGCTCCTTCGATTCATATGGTGCAGGCCAGTATTCAAACAGAAGTAACTCCTCTCGTGGGAACGGAAAAGCAAGGGGAAGAGCTCATCAGGTCATTAAGCGAAGAGTTTCAGGAAGATCCTAATGCATTGTGGGAAAGGGACTTTCTCGGTCGTTCGCTGCAGGATATGGTGAGAGAAGGAATAAACAGCAAACTGCACAGGATGCCAGAACATGCCCAGGATAAACTGCAGGAAACACTAAGCAAAATCATTAACGAAGGCAGTGGCGGGTTGATCTGTATTATTCTCTAGAGAGGTTGTGGAACGGAGGGGAACGGGAACACCGTCTCCTCTTTTTTTGTCATTTCTGTTGTGCAATAACTGGAAATATGCTATCGTAAAGGGAGCTGATATAGGAGGCATTTTCCATGGCAATTATTGTACAAAAATACGGTGGATCGTCAGTTGATGGTCCAGAGCGAATTAGGGCCGTTGCCCAAAGGATCGTTAACACTGTTAAGGCAGGATATGAAGTTGTGGCTGTTGTTTCTGCCCAAGGCAAAACCACAGATTCCCTAATTGAGATGGCCAAGTCTATATCGAAGACGCCTCCTAAGCGGGAGATGGACATGCTTCTATCTACTGGGGAGCAGATATCCATATCTTTATTGGCCATGGCTATTGATGCCCTTGGTCATCCAGTTGTTTCTCTGACAGGTGCCCAAGGGGGAATAATGACCGATGAACATCATACCAAGGCTAGGATTAGGAAAGTGGACGGGGCAAGGATTCGGGCCGAGTTGGAAAGAGGTTGTGTAGTAATTGTTGCTGGCTTTCAAGGTGTTTCGGCCACGAATGATATTACAACCCTTGGAAGAGGCGGTTCTGATACGACTGCTGTGGCTGTGGCTGCCGCTTTAGATGCAGAGGTATGTGAGATCTACACGGATGTGGAAGGTGTATTCACGGCTGATCCTCGCCTAGTGCCTAATGCTCGTAAGGTCACTGAAGTGGGATACGGGGAAATGCTGGAAATGGCTTCATTAGGAGCCATGGTCCTTCAGCCGCGAGCAGTTGAAGTAGCAGCTATTTATGGTGTTCCGATCCACGTTCGATCAAGTTTTTCTCCCCATAGAGGGACGATTGTTAAAGAGGTGAGAGAAGTGGAACGGGTCGTTTCAGTAACTGGTGTTGCATCTGACGATAACTGTGCCAAGATAACATTAGTCGGGATTCCTAATGACATGGATATCCTCTGCCAAGTATTTTCTGAATTAGCAGCGGAGAGTATTAATGTGGACATGATTGTTCAAGCAAGCAAAGATGAATCTACTACTGATCTGACTTTTACAGTAGCCCGAGAGGATAAGGTACAGGCTTTGGCGACGATTGCTAGAATTCAGGGGAATCGGTCCTGGACTGTTCTGTGCGATGAAAATGTTGCAAAGGTTTCTATTGTGGGGGCAGGCATGATGACTAATCCTGGAGTTGCCGCTGCGATGTTTGAGGCTTTGAAAGAAAAGAATATTCCAGTGCAGGTCGTATCTACATCGGAGATTAAGGTGTCTTGTCTCATTCCCAGAGAGTTATATAAACAAGCAGTGCAGGCATGCCACCATAAATTTCAGCTAGAAAACGGAAATTAGCTTGCCTTTTCCGCAAAAACATGATATTATTTTCAATGCAGTCGGGGCGTGGCGCAGCTTGGCTAGCGCGCTACCTTGGGGTGGTAGAGGTCGCAAGTTCAAATCTTGTCGCCCCGACCATGAAACATTAATACTTTGAACCTACAGAGAAAATCTGTAGGTTTTTTTATATCAGAAGGAATTAGCTCTTCTTTTGGCCAAATATGTAATCATGTAGTAGTTGAAAGGGGTCTGAAATGTGGTACGAAAACCC
>JAAYRO010000059.1 GCA_012518735.1 Bacillota bacterium | reverse complement strand
TTCTTAGTAAAAAAGCTAGTTCTTTGACAGACCTTAACACCGCAATTAGGGCTTATTTGACTTTACTCAGCGGGGGAGGTTATGTGGTGGCATTGAATAATAGAGCTCAACCAAGCATTCTGAATATCGACAGTAGGATAAGGCTAAGGGCCTACGATGGCGATTACCAAGTGGCTATCCCGTGGTACCAAGACGAAACAGTATATTATAACTCCGAGGGAATCTTTGACCCGGCGGACATTCCGGATGCAGAGTACGTGCGCGGTATGTATGAATATTTGTCCACTCACGGCGAGTTATATTTTATAGAGATTCTAGAGGATGGAGAATTTATGGCAATAGGGGATGTTACGCTAAAAGCGGAGAACCCTCCTATTGTCATTGGTGTTCCAAAGTATCGTGGAGTAGGTATTGGGACGAAGGTTATGAAGGCTATTTTGCGAAGAGCGAAGGAAATAGGCATTACTAAGATTTATGGTTCCACAATCTATGATTACAATATAGCTTCTCAGAGGTTGCACGAAACATTGGGATTCGAATGCGTGGAAATAAGAGGTAACGAAAGAATATACGAGCTAGAGCTGTAGTAAGATTGGGACTGGCAGTATTTTGAGTGGGCCCAACCTGGTTAGGGCTAATTGGCGTGTTTCTCTTGTACCAATTTCAATGTTTCTTTACTTCCGTCGTAAACACTCGGGACGTTATGTGAAATGTGCCTCTTAATTGTGGATGAAAGGGAGGAAGGTTAATTCCTTATGCGATTGAACTATACTTGGATAAAGAAGCGTCAATGAAGATCGATAAGATACATTCAGCACTGCGAGACAGCGGAATTAACATTGACGAAGGAACAAGGCCTCATGTAACAAGGCCTCATGTATCGTTGTGTATTTATGGAAATCTGCCGATCGTAGAATTCGAAAATGATTTGAAACAGTTTGCAAAAGAGACGAGACCATTTGAGGTCATATTCTCTCATGTTGATGCCTTTCAAACTGAACAACCGGTGATATTTCTTGCTCCAGAAACCTCACCAGAATTGCTCGATGCTCACCGGAAATTCCACGACTGCTTTAGTAAATATGGTGATGATGTTTGGGAGTATTATAAGCCAACGATCTGGGTTCCCCATTGTACTCTATGCATGGATCTATCTCAGGATATGTACAAGAGGGCAATGAAAATATTAGAGGGTGTAAAGTTGCCCATAAATACTAGGTTCGAAAAATCGGGACATTAGAATTCCGCCCCAACAAGCAGTTAGCAGTTTTTGACTTGGGCTGACCTGCTAAGCCAAACAAAGCTGCACCTATCACATAATGTGTTCTCGGCATGATTTCTTAGCTAAAGGGCACGGGCGACCATGATTACCCGGGGAACACTATAACGTTATGTAACATTGCTAGCTTTATGGTTTGGAGGAATAACCTATGAGGGTCTGTTTCAGGTCTGCGGTGGTTCTGAACCAGTTTCAGAATTTTCTGTATGCTCATTGATAAATATCGTGCGATTTGGTAAAATTATCGTACGAGGTGATCGTGTGACGAATGAAAGGGAACCGCAAAAAACTATCACGGCGACTGATCTAAAACAAAATCTAGGGGTGTACTTGGACCATGTAATGGATAACAATGAAGTTGTAATTACCAAGAATGGTCAAAAGATAGCGCGCTTAGTTCCGTATATAACAAGCCTTGAGCACTACTTTTATCTCCGAGAAAAAGCCCTAGATTATGCTGTCGGTGGTAGAAAAGTGTCTTATGAAGAATTTATGGAGATTTCGGAAAAGAGCGATCTAAGAATGGAATTTATTAATGGTGAAATCTTTCTTCTAAGCTCACCCTCAATTCGCCACCAACGAATTTCCGGCAAATTGTACATCCTCTTTAGTCAATACCTCCAAGGCAAATCCCTGCCTTGGGAAGATAGACTATTAGAAGATTTAGGCGCTTATTGTCACTAATCTCGTCCACTGGGGCGAGGTTTTTTTATGTAGATTTTCAGTAGTCTGAATGAGAGACCGAAGTCTTTCTACAATATCCCGAAAAAAAGGTTTTTCAAAAGGATAACGACCAGTATTGTCGAATTAGTAACATAATTCAAATAAGGTTATAAATGAATGCGATCGTCAAAATCCAACGGGAAAGGAGATCATTCAGTTCAGAGAAACAGGTCAGAAAAAGTTAGGTAAGGAACAGCAGCAGTTGATTGACCAGTATGTTGCCGAAACGAAAATAAGAGGTTTTACGCGGGCAACCCAAAGAGTCTATCTTGGCCATGTCCGGCGATGGCTTTTATGGCAACATGAGAGGGAAGGAGAATCCGCAGAAGTCAACGCTCGGGCTTACATTTTTCATCTAATCGATGATAGGCAGTGCTCCCACTCCTATGCTAACCAAGCAATTAGTGCCCTCAAATTATTTCACGAGTCAATCTTGGGCAAGCAGTGGGCTGCTGAAAAGATTAGACGGCCGAAAAAGATAGCGCGATTACCGAGGGTGTTGAGCGAACAGGAAGTGGCAAAGCTGATCGGTGCGTTGACTAATCTGAAACACCGGACCATTATGACCGTACTATATTCGGCGGGATTACGTGTTGGAGAAGTCGTTCGCCTAAAGGCAGGAGACATTGATAGCTCGCGGATGTTGATTTTGGTCAGAGCAGGTAAAGGGCGGAAAGATAGATTTTCCATTTTGTCGCCAGTGACCCTCGAAACGTTGCGCCAGTATTACCGCGCGTATCAGCCACAAAAATGGTTGTTTCCTGGAGCGAAGCCTGGGTCACACATCACTGAGCGCACAGTGCAAAAGGTGTTTGTACAGGCAAAAGACAAGGCTGGTATCCATAAACAAGCTACTGTCCACAGTTTTTGCCATTCTTTTGCCACGCATTTATTGGAGGCTGGAACGGATCTGCGCTATATCCAGGAGTTGCTCGGACACCAGAGCTCTAAAACGACTGAGCTCTACACTCGCGTTACAAGCCTGATTTGCGCAGAATCCAAAGTCCCTTAGATCGCCTTGTGCTGAAATAAAGCTATTAGCACAGAAGGTCAGATTGGAAAGGTTATATTAGCGAAGTTCAGAAATTCATTTTGTGGTATTGGGTTAGCGAAGTTCGGGAACA
>JAAYRO010000058.1 GCA_012518735.1 Bacillota bacterium | reverse complement strand
GAACTGAAGCAGTTTACTAGCGGACCCGATGGTATGAAAGACATTCGTTTGGTGGAAATGGTTGAGGGACAGATTGGAGTCTTTACTCGTCCCCAAGGGGAAGTAGGGGGACGAGGGAAAATTGGCTTTACAGTTGTTGATACACTCACAGACGTAACTCCAGCAGTTATTGAAAAAGCTCAGTTATTGGACCAGTTTATTGGTGAAGAATGGGGCGGTGCTAACGAGGTTCACCTTTTGAAAAATGGTTTGCTGGGCGTTTTAGGCCACATTGCTTGTTTTGGCGAACAAGAAGAGCGGCACTATTATCCCATGGTCTTTTGCTTTAATCCCAGTACATTTCAAGCATCCCCTATGGAGTTGATAGCAACACGGTCTAACTTTCCGCCAGGTGATGCAAAAAGACCAGATTTGGTCGAGGTGATTTTCAGCGGCGGTCTTCATCGTTTATCCAATGGTCAAGCCCAGTTTTACGCTGGAGTGAGTGATGCAGAGGCCCACCGTATTTTAATTCCAGATCCATTTTTGAAGTATGAAGAGAACATGGAGGAAAATGAATGATTAAGTTACGACGCATTAAGAATAAGCCAATTCTAGAGCCTATTCCAGCAAACACGTGGGAAGCTGCAGCTGTGTTCAATTGTGGTATGATCTATGATAGCGGATTGTTTCACATGATCTATCGTGCCGCCGATCGGGATTTTGCTGCACTGAAATACGATCGTCCCCGAAAAGACCTTAAATTCACCTCTTCGTTAGGTTACGCTGTAAGTACAGACGGAGTTCATTTTAAGCGGTTGGATCAGCCCATCTTCACAGGTGAAGGACTGCAGGAAGATTGGGGAGTAGAGGATCCTAGAATCAGCAAAATTGGTGATACCTATTACATGCTGTATACAGGTTTTGGGGGTCGAGGCTGGAGTGATCACCGCATCTGTATGACCGAATCGAAAAATCTAATAGAATGGGAGCGAATAGGTGTCGTACTAGATGAGCCCAACAAAGATGCAGCGCTCTTTGAGAAGAAGGTGAACGGCAGGTATATGCTGTTTCATCGGAGAATGCCAGATATTTGGGTTGCTTTTTCCCACGATTTAAAGACTTGGGAAGACCATCAGATTATTATGAAGCCTATTCCAAACACTTGGGAATCGTCTAAAATAGGGATTGCAGGTCAACCCTTTGAGATTAAAGATGGGATACTAATGCTGTATCATGCAGTGGACGATGAGCACGTTTACCGCTTAGGGGCCGCTCTCCTCGATAAGGAAGACCCAACTAAGGTCATGGCTCGGCAAAAAGAACCTATTTTCGAGCCGGAGTTGGATTGGGAAATCAACGGATTGGTTCCGAATGTAGTTTTTAGCAATGGACACGCAGTAAAAGATAACGAGTTGTATGTTTATTATGGAGGCGCCGATCGAGTCATCGGTGGGGCCAAAATCAGTCTAGATGAAATTAGATTCTAACGAAACAGACAGCAATGGATATAAGAGGGGGTTGTCATGAAGGTTACGATGAAAGATATTGCTGAGGCGTTAGATGTTTCCATTACGACCGTTTCCCGCGCCTTGAATAATCAAGGGCGCATAGGGGAATCTACTCGAAAGATGGTCATCGCCAAAGCGTTAGAAATGGGATACGAGTTACCCAAGGACCCAAAAACAGAGGGTAAGATGGTGGGAATTGTGTTTGATAAACGCCTTCAGTCCTTAGCAACCGACCCTTTTTATAGTATTGTAATGATGGGCGTGGAAAAAAAGTGTAAAGAATACAACAGTCAGGTATTTTTCCACACCATCGATCAACCCACAGATAATCGGCTGTGGTCTCTGTATGCGCAGGATAGGTTACATGGTCTAATTGTGGTGGGTGGCGATATTCGTAATGGTTTTGTAAGTGCACTTCAGGAGCGTAAGATTCCATTTGTATTAGTAGATAACTGTCTAGACAGCGTAGATGTAGATTCGGTGGTGACCGATAACGCCGGTGGAGTCCGGAAACTCCTTAACCATCTGTTTGAACTGGGACATACGCGAATTGGTTTTGTGGGAGGTCCCTTATCCCATCCTTCGCTGGCCGAACGTTATGAAACGTACTGCCTTACCCTCGATCAGCACGGTATTGAACGAAAAGACGAATGGAGCTGGATTCATTCAGAGCCAGGTCCCTCTGTGGAGAAAGGTTATGAGGCGATTCTTACCTGGTACGAGCAGGGCCTTGATGTAACTGCCTTGCTTACAGATAACGACAGTACGGCCATAGGTGTACTGCGGGGCTGTACGGAGTTGGGTATTCATGTACCTAGAGACTTATCAATTGTGGGTTTTGACAATATTCCTCTTGCAGAGCATGTTTCACCTGGAATTACAAGTGTTCATATTCATAAGATGGCCATGGGCGAATGGGCGGCAAAAAGGCTTCATGAGCTTATGGAAAAAGACGACATACCCATTAAGGTTGTTTTAAGTACTGAGCTGGTTGTAAGGGGCTCATCGGGGCCTATCGGAATCTAACTAGAAGATGTTGATCCCCCTAAATACGATGGTGGTCCTTAAGCGGCTAGAAAACCAAGTCTGTTTACGAAGAGTCTGGTGAGGGTAGAGCATATTATAAACCAAGGGGGAATGGGATATGCGAAAGTGGGCACTAATTGGTCTGCTGTTAGGTGCAGTATTGTTTACTGGCTGTCAGAGCCAGGTTTGGTTGGAACTCGATCTGCCAATTGTTATAGAGCTGCCGCGCTACCGATCAGACTTAGATGGCTATGTAACATACAACTCTTGGAGCGGCAATGTGAGAGTTACGGAACGATACTACTCAGATCGGTCGTACCAGCCATTAAGTGATGCACGCATTACTGTAGTTGAAACGGGCCAGGTAACGTATGCAGACTATGATGGCTATTTTGTAATTAGAGGAGTTCCTCAGGGAGAACTGACGTTGAAGATTCAGCATCGCCGCTTGGGTCGTACTGCGTATTTTACTGTGCGTGTTAGATAAGAGAAAAAGGACAGACTTTCTAAGCAGTCTGTCCTTTTTTTGCGGTTATATCTGCCAGTCTGCAAGACGTTCTGCATAACTGGGCAGTAAATCTAAGTCCCATAACAATTGAAGCACAGTATAACGAGCTCGGAGTTCCTTTGCATACAACACTCCATCTTTCACAAGTTCTCGATCAATGCCAACTTGGGAAGGGTGTACCGGTCCTTGGACACTGGTCAGTAAGTCTATTACTGCCTGAGGCGGCGGAAGGGTGTTAAGAACGGCCATAATCTCGTCCCAGTGTTTGGCAGCTGCCTTGATCCGCTCGGTGTGTTTGTGGGGGGCGTTTTTCTGCGCAGTTTTTTCTAGTTCGAGTATGCCCTCGGCTGCCTTTCCATAAACGCGCCTAATTTCTGGTTCCCAGTTTGTGTTGGAGGGAAGAGGGCTGTTCTTAATGCTGGTTGGACTCAAATTTTCTTCTTTTAAGTATTGGTGCAGCTTAAGGACAAGAGCGGCCGCAATTCCTACTTTTGAACCATGGAGAACGGCTTTTCTGCCATCAAGTAGATAGCGCATTTCCCAGAAGTGCGATAAATGGTGCTCACTGCCTGAGGCCGGGCGTGAGTTACCAGCATAACTCATGGCAATACCGGCAAGTACCAAAGCTTCCATGAGCTTACCTATGGCTGCCTTATCCCGTTTGGCTGCGCCTTCATGGAGGGCGATTGTTCTTTCAAGAGAGATTCGCATAATATCTACAATGGTGTCGCAGTAGTATTCATCATTGATGATTGCCGAGAGCTTCCAGTCCACTAATGAAGT
>JAAYRO010000057.1 GCA_012518735.1 Bacillota bacterium | reverse complement strand
TTAGGATTTATTGTATACCCTGTCATTAAAGTTTTGAGTGGAAAAGGCAAGGACGTTCACTGGCTTACCTATGTTCTTGCAGTATTATTTGTTTTAAGATTTATCTATCTTGGTTAGATTGTTAAGAGAGAAAAAATCGGCTCTGAATCTGCAGAGCCGATTTTTATTTTACGTGGTTCGTTGAAATGTAATATCTAAGACGTTTCCCCATTTATCTAGTGTCGTTTTCATCTGCTGCTTAAAATCACCTAGACTCATAATTTGGGAAATGCTGGCCATGTTAGTAAACATGTCGTAGATACCGATTGCATCATCGTACGCTTGCTTTATCTTTTCCAAATCTGCATGTAAGCTTTCATTTTCTCTTTTTAGGGTTTCATTTGTCTGGCGGAGCTCGTCAAGCTCCTTTTGTAACTGCTCATTGTCGGTATGATCTTCTCCTAGTTGGACTAAGGCTTGAATGATACCTTTAACGCTCGGTTTTTCAACGCGCTGCTCAAGCTTTTCAATACGTTGATTAACCTGATGGATGTATTCAGGCAGCCCTTGAAAGGCTTGAATCAGATCGGGATCAATCCTAAATTCCCGAGATTTCGTTTTGGTTTGACTCTGAGCGGAAGTGGCAGTTGTTATTGTTTCTGGTTCTTGACGTTCCTTGCGAAGCACGTTATAGTAAAGCATTCCCACTGCCGCTTCGGACCGGTGGGGAAGCATTCGTGATACCTGCCGAAATGCTTCAGTCAGCGGCATATCATTCTCTTTTGCCTTACATGCCTGTTCCCAAACTATGTCCTTTTCTGCTTCTGTCCAATTGCGACCTGAACTCCGGTCTCCTCTTGCTGCCGATTTCTCTGTTGACATTGTTGGCCCCCCTTTAACAATACATATTTATGATCAGTATAACCTGGATATGTTGTCTTATTCTGGCATACCCTAGGTTAAGGGGGAAAAGGCCGAGATGTTAGTTTTTTGCTTAAAGGTTGCTAATTAATAGATATTCACAAAAATGTAAGGGTCGGAAAGAGGATTTTCGGATACGACAAAGAACAGTAATTAGAAGGTATATTAATTTACCTATCTGCGACGACAGGGGGCAGGTGTAGAGGACTGGTGGAGTGAACTCGCTTGCTTCCTGTCCCTGTGCGCGGTTTAGTATAAAAAGGCCAAGAGGCCTTTTTTTATTCTATTTTCTCTGGCAGTACAGCTGTTGTAGGATCAACTAATATCGTTTGGACGTGGTCATAAAGGACAAACCCAGGTTTTGCTCCTGCAGGTTTTCGCACATGACGCCTTTCTGTGTAATCTACAGGCACTTTTGGTGAGCTTTTTGCTTTCGAAAAGTATGCAGCAAGATTCGCTGCTTCTAGAATGGTTGTTTCAGGGATAATCCCTTCCGCAAGTACGACCACATGACTGCCAGGGATGTTTTGAGCATGAAACCAAAGATGGTTTGGCTTGGCTGTTTTAAAGGTAAGCTCATCGTTCTGCCGATTGTTGCGTCCAACTAGTATAGTTAGGCCATCTGAGGAACGGTATTTCTCCGGTCTGCTCCGTTTTTGCTTCGATTTAGTGGTTCGCCGAGGTTTTCGAATATAGCCTTCTCTGATTAATTCTATTTCGATTTCCTGCAGAGTCTCAATCTTGTCAGCCAAATCAATATGGAGAAGTAGTTCCTCTAAATAATTTCGTTCTTGTTTGGTCTTTTTTAGCTGTCGTGCTGTTATTTTTTTGGCGTTTTTTGCCTTCGTGTAATTCTTAAAGAGCCTTTGGGCATTCTGACTCGGTGTTAGGCTTGGATCTAACTCGATTACTACAGTGGGCTGTTCAGGCTTTGTATAGTCCACTACTTCAACAGAGGACTGGCCTTTTTGAATTCGATATACATTAGCAGTGAGCAGTTCTCCTAAATGACGAATTTCATCAGCGTTTGCAGCTTCTTTCAGCGTGTTTTCTTGGATGACCTCTTTCTTCTTCACACGTTTTAGGTGGCGGTTGATCTGGCGACGGAGATAATTGGCCTGCTGCCCTAATTCTACTTGTCGAATGCGGCGGGTGAAAAAGGTATCGGCTAACGTATTCACTGAAGGGAACAGTTCAAATTCTGTTTGAGTTGTTAACGCGTAACCAGTTAAATCCTCCTTGCCTTGCTTATGCCAAGTCGGGACTCCACCTTGGTCCAGCTCATCCAGAAAGGATCTCAGGGCACTAGCTAGTGTGTGCCAATCTGTTGAGGTTGTTTCACTTCTTGTTACAGATGGATCAAGATTTCCCCGCCGAACCACCTCTTGAGCTGCAGTCTTACTAAATCCCTGAAAGGAATTTTGCAGCCACTTCCAGATGGGGGTTTGAGGTGGAAGGAGACGCAGCTCAGTGAGGAAATCATCGATAGAAAAAGTCCAAGGATCGATCTTATCTTGATCAGGGGGATAGATGTATTTTTCACCAGGCATAATAACTCGCATAGACGATCCCCCATCTGGTTTCCGCCTTATTGCATCATAAATGAGTCCGTCAGCATTGATTAGAAAAATATTACTGTGACGACCCATCAATTCGAAAATCAAGGATTTCTCGGTTACTTGACCTGTTTCGCCATAACACTCAAAGCGTAATGTCACAATTCGATCCGCCCCTGTTTGATCAATAGTTAACAGGCGGCTGGGTTCGAGGTGTTTCCTCAACAGCATACAGAAAGCAGGCGGTGTTAAGGGGTTATCTGGCTGCTCTGTAGTAGTATGGATTCGAGGATACACAGGATCTGCTGAGATTAATAGTGTTTCGTTCTTTCCGGGCAGTCTAAAATGAAGAATGATCGTGTGACTTTCTGGTTGGTAGATTTTCATCAATCGTCCATTATCTAGCTTACTATTTAATTCGCCAACTAAGACTCGTAGTGTAACTCCGTCTAGGGGCATATCATCACTCCTCTTTGCAATCGTAATTATATCAAAGGGCAGAGGTCCCCACAACTATATGGTAGAAGGGTATCGAAAAAAGATGGCGAATTACCCAAGGAAGAGTATAAGGAGAGATTTTCTTATGAAAAAATTGCGCAAATCAGTCTTAGTACTTGTCTTACTTATTTCTGTTACAGTGTTTGCCCATGCCGGTGGTTACTCTCAGTTTCTCAATAATGGTTTCCAAGCATTGTTTTATCACTCCATCCGCATCGAAGAGACGTTTCCATCCCTTGATCCTATTGGAGCATCGATTGAAGAGTTTGAGAAGGCAGTGCGGGAAGGTACAGCTGTAGGGGAAGCTCAGCTCATGTTAGGTATGCTCCATCAGTATTTAGGTCAATCCATGAGAGCGCTCCATTATTACTCAGAGTTTGCTAAAGCATACCCGGAAGAGGAGTGGGTCTATTCGCTCATTGGCGATCTTTACGCGGATATGGGTAGGAATGATTTGGCATTAGAATCGTATCAAAACGCTGTAGCCGAATCCGAATTTGCTAGAGCGTATCTAGGCATAGGTAAACTTGCTTATGAGCAAGGCGATTATGAACAAGCTAGAGAGGCATTGGATAAAGCATTGGTTGATACGCCGGAATTTCTTGAAGCTCGCGTTGCCTTAGGCAAGACATTGTACAAAATGGAGGAGTATGATGAAGCTATTGAAGTGCTAGAAATTGCCCAGCTTCAAAATCCCCGTTCCTCAGAAATCCACTATTATCTTGCTCTAAGCTATGAAGCATCAGGTCGACACGAACAAGCAAATCACGCGTTTGAACGGGTATCCGAGCTTACGGCTCCCTAGACTTCTAGGGAGCCTGTCATATTTTTATGAGTCCCAGAATACATTGGACTTAGATATTCTGGGAAAGAAGTGATGTTGCTGTGACGGAACAATGGCACACTCGAACCCTTGTTAGAGTGACAGAAAGTCTGAGAACTAATGTGGAGAGTGGATTATCAACGGGAGAAGCTCAGAAGCGATACCTCTCTTTAGGTCCAAATGTGCTTGCAGAAGTATCAAAAATATCTCCCGTAAAGATTTTCGCTGCCCAATTTCAAGACTTTATGGTTTTGGTGCTCTTGGCCACGACTCTCATCTCTCTTTTCTTAGGAGAGATATTTGATGCGTTAGCTATCCTGACCATCGTTCTTTTAAATTCAGTCTTAGGATTCTTTCAGGAATACAAAGCGGAACGATCCATGGAAGCTCTCAAGAAACTTACAGTTCCTCAGTGTAAAGTACTGCGCGATGGGCACAAACACAGTATTCCTGCCCAACAGCTTGTGCCCGGTGATGTTATTCTGCTGGAAGCAGGAGATCGGGTACCGGCAGATTCCCGACTTATTGAAAGTATGACCCTCAGTGTGGATGAGTCCAATTTTACGGGGGAGTCTGTGCCTGTTAACAAGACCCATATCTGGATAGGTACACATGATGCTGCCCTGGGTGATCACAAGAACATGGTATACATGAGTACAATGGTGACGAGAGGCTCAGGAAAGGCCGTTGTAGTAGCCACAGGCATGGATACAGAGATCGGAAAAATCGCCCATATGATTCAAGCGAGTCCCCAAGTGGACACCCCTCTCCAAACTCGCTTACGACAGCTTGGAAAGTTCTTAGTAATTGCTTGTTTGGTTATTGTAGGGGTGGTTTTTGCAACAGGTGTGAAGCAGGGTTTTCCTGTGTATAAGATGTTCATGGTGGGCGTTACTTTAGCTGTAGCTGCCATACCGGAAGGACTGCCAGCAGTTGTTACTATTGCCCTTGCCGTGGGCGTACAGCGTATGAGCCGGCAAAACGCTATTGTTCGTCAACTTCCAGCAGTAGAAACTCTAGGATGTGCCACTGTCATATGTTCAGACAAAACTGGCACTCTAACACAAAATAAGATGACGGTTCAACAGATATGGACGTCTTCTCAGTGGGAGACAGTGTGGGCTGGACAAGGTCTGACGTTGGAGAATGGTAAGGAAGATGAGATATACTACACTTTAGTAATTGGTTCTGTCTGCACACGGGCTGAAGCCTATTCCCACGATGAAATATTCGGCGATCCTACGGAAGCAGCACTGGTTCGCATAGCCATAGATAGTGGATTAAATCAATCCAATTTAAGGAAACAGTATCGGTTGAAACGGGAAATACCCTTTGATTCAGAACGGAAAAGAATGTCTGTTCTTGTGGAAGAACAGGGGCGGTACTACTCATTCGTCAAGGGCGCACCTGATATTATTCTCCAGCGCTGTTCCCATGTTATGATTGGAGAAGAGATTGTTCCCTTAACCCGCAGCAGACAGGAGGAGATCTTAGCGGTCATGGACACTATGGGCAGTCAGGCTTTGCGTATCCTAGCCATGGCCTGGCGCTCAATTGGCTCTACAGCCCAAAAAGATAGTGCTTTAGAGGAAAATTTGATTTTTTGTGGACTCGTAGGCATGATCGATCCACCTCGTCCCCAAGTCTCGGAAGCTATTCGTGCTGCTGGACTAGGGGGGATTCGTACGATTATGGTGACAGGGGATCATAAGAATACTGCAGCAGCCATAGCCAAAGAGATTGGCATACTAACCCCTCAAGCACCGCGAGTTCTAACGGGACTTGAATGGGAACGTTTGACTTCCAGAGAACAACAGGAACAGATAAAGACTGTATCTGTCTTTGCCCGTGTTGCCCCATCCCATAAATTATCCATCGTCCGCGCACTTCAGAAAAACGGGGAAATCGTAGGCATGACTGGAGATGGGGTCAATGATGCTCCTGCAGTAAAAGAAGCGGATATTGGAATCAGCATGGGTATTCAAGGAACGGATGTGACTCGCGAAGCTTCCGCCATGGTATTGGCTGATGATAATTACGAAACAATTATTAGCGCCATTAAAGAAGGGAGAGGCATTTACGATAACATTCGAAAATTTATCCGCTACCTCTTGGCTTGTAATGTTGGGGAAGTCCTGACTATGTTTGTGGCTACTTTGGTGGGACTACCGCTGCCTCTCGTTCCTATTCAGATTCTATGGATGAACCTGGTGACTGATGGTCTGCCAGCCATTGCTCTAGGTCTTGATCCTATGGATCCTGACATTATGTTAAGATCTCCAAGGCCGTCTAAAGAAGGGGTGTTCGCCAGGCGATTACTGCCTAAAATCATGTTATCGGGCTTGATTATTAGTTCCTGCACCTTAGGAATTTTCCTGTTCAGCCTCTGGTACTATTCACAAGATATAAGTCGAGCTCGAACCCTTGCTTTCACCACCTTGGTCATGGCCCAGCTCATATTTGTGTTTCAGTGTCGATCAGAGTATTATTCCATCTTCCAAATTGGTTTTCTGAGTAATCTGTTCCTAGTACTCTCTACCTTAGTTTCTGCAGGAATGCACTTGTTCATTTTGTACAACAGCACAATGCAGTCAATTTTTCAAACAATTCCACTAACATTTGACGATTGGCTGTTAGTGGCCGTTTTTGCCACGTGGTCGCTTCTTCTTGATACGGTATTTAGAATGGCGAGAAATATGGTGAAAAAGCGCCTTTCCCTGCTGAAAGTGTAATATAGAAGAGGATTTTGACCGTTTGTCCCGAATTGAGGAATATATGCTATAAGCGAAGAATTTGGAGGCGGCGGTATTGATTAAGAGTATGACAGGCTTTGGGCAGGGTGAAGCTAGTAATCAAGAATGGTCCGTTAAGGTAGAAATGAAATCCGTTAATCATCGTTATCTAGATTTGTGGCTTCGAATCCCTAAGCAGTACAGCTTGTTAGAAGAACCAATCCGCATGCTGATCCAAGAAGAGATGTCACGTGGTCGAGTAGAAGTCTCTGTCAATATAGAGGAATTTGGGGATAGACAGCGAAATGTGAGGATTAACAAACCTCTGCTCAATGGTTATTTGGCTGCCCTAGAAACCATACAGCAAGAATTAGGTATAAAGGAATCGATTCAACTCGACCATATTCTGCAGCTGCCAGATCTCCTTGAGTTGGAGGAGCCAGACGTGAACTGGGATAGTCTTCAGGAGACTGTCTTAAAAGCAGTCAGAACTGCTCTAGACGAATTGGAGGCAATGCGGAGAAACGAAGGATACCAGTTGTCGCAAGACATATTGATGAAGATTTCGTTGATTGAACGTCATGTCGATCGTATTTCGGAAATCGCGCCTGCAGTAGTGCAGGATTATAGAGAAAGGCTTAAAGAACGTTTAGGTGACCTTCTGGATGGGACAACCATTACAGAAGAACGGTTTGTAGGAGAGGTGGCATTATTTGCTGATAAATGCAGCATCGATGAGGAGTTAGTACGCTTAAGAAGTCATATACAGCAGTTTCGTCAGAGTATAGAAAAGGAATCGCCTGTCGGTCGCAAACTCGATTTTCTTCTTCAGGAAATGAACCGAGAGATTAATACCATTGGATCAAAAGGTAATAATGTTGGAATTGCCGGACTCGTGGTGGATGTAAAGAGTGAACTAGAGAAAATTCGAGAGCAAGTCCAAAACATAGAGTAGTCCAATTGATATTTTAGGGTTTATTTCAGGTCAATCTGGAAAGAGGAGGTGAACAATATGGCGTTACCACATCTTACTCAAGAAGAAAAAATGAATGCACTGAAAAAGGCGCAGGAAATGCGAAGTAAAAGAGCTCAGCTGCGGGCACAGCTAAAGAGAGGAGAACTGTCTTTACAGGAAGTGCTCGATTCAGCAGATGATGAAGCTGTGGCCAAAATGCGGGTAGCTTACCTTATCGAGTCGTTACCCCAAGTTGGAAAAGTGACTTCGAAGAAAATTATGGACGAAATAGGAATTAACGAGAATCGTAGGGTGCAGGGACTTGGTAAGCGTCAAAGGGATGAGCTCCTAAAAAGACTAGGATAGGAGCCATCATATATGGTAGCAAGGGGGCTGTAAGAATGGATATTAAATTAGTCAACATAGGGTTTGGTAACATCGTTGCTGCCAATCGGATTATAGGGATTGTAAGTCCTGAGTCTGCTCCAATTAAGAGAATTATTCAGGAAGCGAGAGACCGGGGCATGTTGATCGACGCCACCTATGGACGCCGGACGAGAGCTGTGATTATTGCCGATAGTGATCACATCATCTTGTCAGCAGTACAGCCAGAGACAGTTGCACACCGTTTAGCACATAAGGATAATGTAGAACCGATTGATAAGTAGGGGGCTTCTGCTGAATTGAATGGACAGTCTATATCAGGGCGGGATGGTAGGTTGCAGAGACAGGGTTTTTTGATCGTACTTTCTGGTCCCAGTGGTTCTGGGAAGAACTCTGTTATGAATGCTGTGTTCCCTACTATCCCCAATTTAAAATATTCGATTAGTGTAACCACGAGACCGCCTCGTAAAGGTGAACAAGATGGTGTTAATTACTTTTTCAGAACTGAGGAAGAGTTTGAACAGCTTATCGCGGAAGAGCGGCTCTTGGAGTGGGCAACCTTTGTGGGCCATCGTTATGGTACTCCGAAAGATTTTGTCAATGAGCAGATAATGAATGGCAATGCGGTTATTATGGACATAGATATTCAAGGGGCAGCCCAAATCCGTGAAAAAATGCCAGAAGCTGTGTTTGTTTTTCTGCTGCCACCTACATGGGACGAATTGCGTCAACGTTTGCTTCGGCGGGGCTCTGATACAGAGGAGACTATTTCTAAACGATTGCTAAAATCACAGGAAGAGATAGGGCATATAGTAGATTATGACTACTTCATCATTAACGATGATTTGGCGAAAGCTGCTGAGCAGCTGCGTCACATTATTATGAGTGAATGGTCAAAAACGAGTCGTGTAGACTTGGACAAATTACAGTGTTTGTGGAAAGGAAGGGTGGAGGAATGAAAAAAAGCAATCAAAAGGATGGAAAGAGGCCAAATCGCTATACAGCTATTGTAGCTGCGGCTAAGCGGGCTCGTCAATTAATAGATGGGGCTCCTCCATTGGTAGAAATAGAGTCTACCAAACCGGTAACCATCGCTATTGAGGAATTGAAAGCCGGCAAGGTTCGTTGGACTGTGAAGAAAAAAGAAGCAAAGTAGCGGGAGCCTGTGGTAAATGAGCCACAGGTTGTTTTTTGTAGGGGGTGACTGATATTACCAAAGAAAAACTGTATGCAGGAGTAATCGTAGATCTACGAGTGGATGCTGTAGATAAGGTTTTTCAGTACGGTATCCCTGACAATATGACACATCTAGATATTGGCCACAGAGTATTGGTTCCCTTTGGATCACGAAGAATCGAAGGATACGTGATTAACAAGTCACCTCATTTGACGATTGATCCCAGCAGAGTACGGAATATTCTGCGCATTTTAGATCCTGAACCCATTATTTTACCATCATTGGTTGAGTTAGGAATATGGATGAGTAAACATTATGTGGGGCTCCTTTCTGAAGCTCTCCAGTTCATGCTTCCCCCAGGTTATAGGTATGGTAGAGAACGGGTGGGAGCCAAGACTCAGCAGGTAGTTCGACTGCTTGAATCAGACCCCACACTACCTAGAAATGCGGCCGCTCAAAAGCGAGTAGTGAATGTTCTAAAGGAGCACAAAACGCTGCTTGCCTCCGAATTGGTTAGATTAGCTCAAACGAGCCATTCCACCCTTAGGAGATTGGAACAAAAAGGAATTCTTGTGATTGAGAATGAGGAAATAGAGCGTTCTATTGACTGGGATGTCATACCTTGCCAATCCTTTGTCTTAAGCCCTGAACAGGAAAATGCCTGTCGTGTTATTGCTCAAGAATCGTCTAGTACGAGAAAACCGGTCCTAATTCATGGCGTAACAGGCAGTGGAAAGACAGAGGTTTACCTGCAGGCTATTAAGGAGACCCTTGCACAGGGGAAACGTTCTATTGTGTTAGTGCCAGAAATAGCCTTGACACCGCAGACAGTAAGTCGTTTTGGCAGTCGTTTCGGAGACCGAATTTCAGTTTTCCATAGTGGACTTTCTGAAGGAGAACGTTTCGATCAGTGGTGGAGGATCTTCCGTGGCGAAGTCGACGTGGTTATTGGAGCACGTTCAGCAGTCTTCGCACCTGTACAGAATCTAGGTCTCATTGTTATTGACGAGGAACATGAGGGAACCTACAAACAGGAAGAAGGAAGTATACGTTATCATACTCGGACCGTAGCTGAAAAACGAGCCGAGCTTGTGGGAGCAACTGTGGTTTTAGGCAGCGCAACGCCATCAGTGGAAAGCTATCATGAAGCTGTTCAAGGTCGCTATCGCTTAGTGGAAATGAGGAATAGAGTTGAGAATCGACCATTACCTTCTGTGGAGATCGTCGATATGCGGCAGGAGTTTGAGAAAAAGAATCGTTCTATGTTTAGTGAGAGCTTGGCCACAGCCCTCCGTGACTTGGTCGAGCATGAGGAACAAGCTATCATCTTAATTAACCGACGTGGATTTGCGTCATTTGTTTTATGCCGAGAGTGTGGATATGTTCTCCAGTGTCCCAATTGTCAAGTTTCCTTAACCTATCACAAGGCAGATGGGAAGCTCCACTGTCATTACTGCCCCCATCGGGAAGATCTCCCATTAACGTGTCCCAAGTGTGCTTCTAGATATCTTAGGCAGTTTGGTGTAGGGACAGAGCAGGTCCAGGCTCAGATTCAGAAAGAGTTTCCTCAGATCCGATCCCTTCGACTGGATGCTGATACTACTAGGAGGAAAGGCGCTCACCGGCGGATTTTAGGTCAGTTTCGATCAGGAGAGGCCCATGTATTGATTGGAACACAAATGGTTGCAAAGGGACACGATTTTCCTAATGTAACCTTAGTAGGGGTGTTAAGTGCTGACTTGTCCTTGAACTTTCCCGATATTCGAGCGTCGGAACGGACGTTTCAACTGCTGACACAAGTAGCTGGCCGCTGTGGACGAGGAGATAAGCCTGGACACGTTATTATTCAGTGCTATGAACCAAGTCATTTTGCTATTCAGAGTGTCCGTTCTCATGATTATGCTTCGTTTTATCGACAAGAGATTAGTTTCCGCCGGATGCTGCAGTATCCGCCTTTTCGATGTTTAACTCGAATTTTATGCAGTGGACCTGAGGAGATGGTAAGGGACTTTTCCAGTGTTATTTATGGGTTTTTGTTGGATAAGGGGATTCCCAAAAAGGATATTCTGGGACCATCGGCAGCTCCCATTGGAAAGATTAAAGGACGATATCGATGGCAGTTAATTGTGAAATCTGATAAAGTGCTCAGTGATATTCTCCAAGAACTGCCGCCTGCTCCAGGTGATGTCTATGTGTCGGTTGATATTGATCCTTTGTTTTTGCTCTAAATATGGTATAATATATCAATAGTTGCTTGGAAAGGTGGACCAACATGGCAGTTCGTAATATTGTAATTATTGGTGACGAGGTTCTCCGAAAGACAGCTGAACCAGTTCCAAGAATAACTAAGAGGATAAGCAAGCTTATTAAGGATATGCTGGATACCATGTATGCATTTGATGGTGTTGGATTAGCAGCACCTCAAATTGGCATCAGCAAACGTATTATTGTTATTGATGTGGGGGAAGGTCCCCTTGTGTTAGTAAACCCAGTTCTTCTAGATTCCCACGGTGAGGAAGTGGATGTTGAAGGCTGTTTAAGTATACCAGATAAACGTTTTTATATTAAGCGGGCCACACACGTTGAAGTAAGTGGCCTAGATGAGAAGGGACGTGCTGTGCGATTGGAGGCAGAGGGCCTTTTGGCTAGGGCTTTACAGCACGAAATGGATCATCTAGATGGTATACTTATTGTAGATCGAATGATCAGTGAGGTGGCCGTTTCATCAGGTAATGAGGCGGTAGAAGAGGAAGGTGTCTGAATGCGCGTTGTTTTCATGGGTACCCCCGAATTTGCCGTTCCTAGTTTGGCAGCAATCAGCAAGAAACATGAGGTTTTGGCAGTCGTAACCCAACCGGATCGAAAGCGAGGACGGGGTCAAAAAGTCTCCTTTTCACCGGTGAAAGCATGGGCTGTGGAAAACGAATATAAGGTCTGGCAGCCAAAGCGAGTCTCCAATCCTCAGTTCATTACCAAATTACAGTCGCTGAAAGCTGATGCGGTTGTGGTAGTGGCTTTTGGACAGCTAATCCCAGATGAGATCTTAACTGCGACCCCTTATGGTTGTATTAATCTCCATTCCTCACTGCTGCCAAAGTATCGTGGCGCATCACCGATTAATGCGGCTATCATTAATGGTGAAAAAGAAACAGGTGTGACCACCATGTATTTAAATTCCCAATGGGATGCTGGCGATATTATACTTCAAGAAAAGGAAGGGATTTCCCCAAGAGATACTGCCGGAACTCTTCATGATCGATTAATGGTCAAGGGTGCCCATCTGCTTGTTGAAACGCTGCGTCAGATTGAGGAAGGGGTGGCACCACGGATCCCTCAAAACCATGCCGACGCTACGTATGCTTATAAGCTCTCTAAAGATGATGGTTTTGTAGACTTTACAAAATCTGCTCTGCAGTTAGACTGTTTAATTCGGGGTATGAATCCGTGGCCTGTAGCGTACACAGTGGTGGGAGGTGAACGAATTAAGATTTGGGAAGCATCTCCTAGAGAGGGTAAAGGAGAACCAGGTCGAGTTATTGATGTGACGGAACAAGGTCTTGTGGTAGGTTGTGGTAAAGGGTTGCTTTCTTTAGAAGTTGTACAGCGTCCCAATTCTCGGAGTATAACAGGTAGGGATCTAGCAAATGGATTACGTCTCTCTGTAGGTGATTACTTGGTTGGTGGTTCTTATGAAACATAGTCCTGATACACCATTTATTCTACTTGCCCTATTAACTCTCAGTCTAGTAGTTGTACTAGGTCTTGTTGCGGCAGCAAGTGTTTGGGGAGTAGTCTGGAATATTATCTCAATTGTGGTTCTTGTTATTGTCATAATCCTAGGTCTAGGGTTACTCAGTCTGTTTTTAGCGCTCAAGGGAAAACTGAATATTCCCTGGCTGCAGGGATTCGCTCATTGGGCAGTTAATGCATTGTTTCCCTTTGCCCTCACTCTTGGAAAGCTCTTTGGTATCTCAGAAGATGCTGTGCGCCGTTCCTATGTAGCAGCTAACAATCAAGTGGCGGTCGCGAGAGAAATTCAAGTACAACCCGATGAAATCCTCGTCATGCTGCCTCAGTGCATCCAATGGTCAGATTGTAAGGTAAAAATTACCAATGATGTATCTAATTGTCGTAGGTGTGGACGGTGTGTTGTAGGCGAATTAGTGGAGCTGAGGGACAAACATGGAGTGCATATGTTTGTTGCCACAGGGGGAACCTTGGCCCGTAGAGTAGTAAAGGATATAAGACCTAAAGCTATAGTAGGTGTTGCTTGTGAGCGAGATTTGGTTAGTGGGATGCGGGACGTATCAGGCATTCATGTCATAGCTCTGCCTAATGAGCGACCGTATGGTCCGTGCTTCAACACTACCACAGATGTGGATCAAATTGAAGACTGTATTCTTACTCTGTTACAGTAGGGAGGTATTGTTCATGTTTTACGATCCAACTTATGTATTGTTAATACC
>JAAYRO010000056.1 GCA_012518735.1 Bacillota bacterium | reverse complement strand
CGACGTCGTAGACCCTTAAAGAAGGTACTAAGAAAATAGAGCTTTCCACGTTAGCGGAAAGCTCGCAGTTCCTCTATATCACGGGTGAACCGGGCTGGCGGCAGGGATGCAATAAACTGAGCGCCATAGGAGGCAGAGAGGATTCGTTCATCGAGAATGACCACTCCACCATAGTCGCTGCTGGTGCGTATGAGCCGTCCAAAGCCTTGTTTGAGGCGGAGGATGGCTTGGGGAACACTGTACTCTACAAAGGAATTGCCTCCTCCTGCTTCAATGGCCCTAAGTCGAGCTGCAGTAACGGGTCGATCAGGTACTGCAAAGGGCAGGCGGGTAATAACCACTGCTTTCAAAGCTTCACCAGGGATATCTACACCTTCCCAAAAGCTGTTAGTACCAAACAGCAGAGCATGAGGGGTAGATTGAAAGTCGTTAATTAGGCCCAAGCGAGGTCCGTCACCCTGTTTAAAGAGGGAGTATCCTACTTCGTCTAGTTTCGGCTGGATTAATTCGGCCACCGTGTCCATTAAGTAGTAACTGGTAAATAGTGCTAAGACACCCCCTTGGGTTGCTGCTGCTGTATGGAGGATGAGGTAGGCAGTAAACTGCGGATACTGGTTGTGATTGGGGTGTTTAGCTTGGTAGGGGACACAAAGGACTGCCTGTTTGCTGTAATCAAAGGGAGACCCTAGGATCAGCTCATTTGCCTGTTGAAATCCTAATCGATGGCGGATATAGTCAAAGGATTGGTTTGTGCTTAAGGTAGCAGAGGTCAAAACAACCGATGGGACATCTGCAAACAAGGCAGCTTGAAGAGTGCTGCTCACATCGATTGGCGCGGCTATGAGAGTGGGTTCACCATTCTGCATTTCGGCCCAGTATACGTATTGGGGATCATTAGCTGCCATAATCGATTCCAGCGTGTTTTTGAGATTAGTGGTAAATTCGTCGAATTGGGTTACAAGTCCCGAGACTTCACTTTCTTCTAAATCACATTCCATGATCAGCTCACCCATCTCCCCCAGCTGTTTGGGAAGGCTTGTTTGGGCAAAATCTGATCGATTTGT
Organism: Bacillota bacterium; assembly: GCA_012518735.1. GTDB lineage: Bacteria > Bacillota > Limnochordia > Darwinibacteriales > Darwinibacteriaceae > JAAYRO01. The sequence goes on along the minus strand of JAAYRO010000056.1, from coordinate 11,765 downwards.
TTCGTCGATGATTGTTGTAAATCCGGTGATTAAGGGCCCGATGGCAGAGAAGTACCGACCTACTTCTTTTGCCAATTCATCAAGAGTGACCCGGAAGTCTTGAACAATATATTCTGGCACAAGACCTTGGAGTGCTGCCTGAAGTTGTACCCCAGTACGGTAATAAGCGAAAAGGGTTTCTCGATTTATTTCTTGACTAAAGCTGTTTGTGGCCACATCCTCCAGATTGTGCGCTTCGTCCACTACTACAGCGTGATACTTCGGGAGCACACTCCCTTCGGTACGAATATCAGCGAGCAGCATGGCTTGGTTTGTTACTATAATCTGAGCATCAGATAACTTATGACGCAGTCCCCAATAAAAACAATCTCGAAAATGGGGACAAAGCTCTTCGGGACAGCTTTCTTTTTCACAGCAGATAGCGGCCCATAATTCTTGTGGAATGGGAGAGGGGGCGTCATTTCGATCGCCTGTCTCTGTAGTCTGGACCCAGAGATTAAGCTGCTCGAGGTTGTCCAACAAGGCCAGCTGGCCACCTCGTCCATGGAGCACTTCCTGCAGGCGCCGCAGGCAGAGATAGTTGCTCCGTCCCTTAAATACTTCCACTTTAAAATCAATGGGAAGAACGGTGCGGAGAAATGGAATATCTTTTTCAAAAAGTTGCTCTTGGAGAGTGATGGTGTGGGTGGCAATGACAGCCCGTTTTTTTTGACCCACAGTGAAATATATTAAAGGAATAAGATAGGCTAAAGTCTTGCCCACACCGGTTCCTGCCTCTACAATGGCATGGGATTCTTTGATGAGGGCTTGGTAGACATGATCGGCCATCGTTACTTGTTCCTGGCGATATTCGTAGTTTGGAAGATGCTGCTCTAGAGTTCCTGAAGGTCCGAACAGATCTTGTGACTTAAACTCCAATAAATCCACCACCTTTCCTGTAATTATAACATAATACAAGGAAAACGTACGTCAAACGAGGAATAATGTGTCTAGAGGATTCAAGGTTATGAACTTGATCATAAGGAGCGGATTTGAGTGAAAGTAGCAGTTAGCATTTGGAGCCTACATAAGTATTGGTTTGATGGCACCTTAACGAATGTAGATTTCATTAAGTACGCTGCAGGTTTAGGTGTAGATGGAGTGGAACTGTTGGATACATTTTGGAAAGACCAGGCCCGGGAGATTCCCGAGATTAAGCAGGTGTTGGCCGATAATGGAATGGCTTTGGCTTGCTATGCAGTCTCCAATGATTTTGCATCTCCGGACTCAGAAAAAAGAAAACAAGCTCTCGATACGATCAAGGCAGGAGTAGAAGTAGGGGCCGAACTAGGTACAAACGTGATTCGGGTGTTCGGCGGAGATGTTTCTGAAGGAGTGCCTGTTGAAGATGGAGAACGGTGGATTACGGAAGGATTAGCTGCTGCAGCTGAATTTGCACAAGCTAATGATGCGTACTTATGTTTAGAAAACCACGGCCTATTAGTGGGGCACAGCGAACAAGTACACCGGATTCTTACCCATATTAATAACCCCCATATGATCAGTACGTTTGACATGGGGAACTTTTTGCTAGCCGCTGACGAGCCTTTAGAGGCATTAGAAAAATTAGCCCCGTTTATTGGCCACGTGCACGCCAAGGATTTTCGTCTGCCTGATGATGACGAATTGGATCAGGCTTATAAGGGAGTCGATGGTCGTTCCTATGTTGGCAGTGTTCTCGGTTTAGGATTGGTCAACGTTTCCCAAATAGTGAAGGAATTAGGTAAGCGTAGGTATGATGGTTGGTTGTCTATAGAGTTCGAAGGATTAGAGGAACCTTATTTTGGTACAGAAGCTAGTGTCAAAAATCTACGAAAGTACGTGAAAGAGTTCAACTAGATTATTCAAACCTCCGTCAACACTGACGGAGGTTCGCTATATGGGACCCTACCCTCGGATAAGGCCAATACCCAAAAGAATAATGAGGGTAGGCCAAAACAGTTTCCAGAACATATCCCAAGGGACCAGCACATAACCGAAGTTTTGTCCTAAGAACAAGATTCCTAGGACAATGAGCCCTCCGCCAATGACCATATCGTTAGAACTCTTCCCAGAGTGAAGGTTACTCAATCCCCACAAGATTAAGACTATGGGCCACAGCTTCCATATTTCAATACTAGTAATCCCATAGTTATTGGTGAATAAAACAATTCCTACTACAATCAGAACTAAGCCTAAGACAGTATTACTCCGCACACCGACCATCCTTTCGTCAATACCAATACGAGAGTATTTGTCTATGATGGGGAAAACTCCTGCCTAAAGGAAAAGAGCAGGCATGTTATGCCTGCTCTGAGAGGATAATCGTATTACTCAATGGGAATTATGCGGTCAGATCCTATTCGATCAGCACCTTTAGGAAACTTAATTTCCAGGATACCGTTTTCGTATCTCGCCGAAACGTCCTGGGGCTGAATACTGCCTACATAGAAACTTCGGCTGCTGGACATCTGCCGTCTTTCCCGGCGGATATAGTTTTCCTTGTCTTCCGACTGAATTTCATCTTGACGGACAGCAATAGACAGATATCCATCATCTAACGAAATTAGAATGTTGTCTTTTGAAACACCTGGAAGGTCTGCAATGAGCTCATAACCATCGGAGGTTTCCTTTACATCCACATTGAAACCCTGCCACGTGGGCCAGCTTTCTGGCCAGTTGAAGAAATCAGCAAATGGTCCTGGACCGAATGGTCGGAGCCCTCTTCTTTGACCGAATGGAGTAATTCTAAACATTAAACAGCACCTCCAAATATATTTTGCCTTTCATGTTAAATTATATACTAATGTCAGGGAAAGTCAAACTCCGTATTTCGCCGTTTTCCTCTCGTTATCGTCAAAATCGCCCCATCCTATCACTCTTTCAGTGGTTTTCTGGGCTTTTTAAGGTCAGATAAGGTCAAACTGTTAAATTATTGCAGGGTAATATTCCTCAATATAGAATAACCTGGGGTGAAAGGAGGGATAACATGCTCGTTTTGTTTCAAGGTGATAGTGTAACCGATTGGGGTCGAGATTATGACAATGCTGAATCCTTAGGTTATGGTTATCCGTTTTTGACGGCCAATTGGTTTTCAGCTTTACATCCAGAGAAAAACGTGCGGTTCGTAAATCGAGGAGTGAGCGGCAATCGGGTGCGGGATTTGGAAAAACGCTGGAAAGCAGATTGTCTCGATTTAAAGCCCCATGTGGTTTCTATTATGATTGGGATTAATGATTGCTGGCGCCGCTATGACCAAAATGACCCTACGTCGGTAGAGAGTTTTGAGGCCGGGTATACTAACATTCTTGCCCAAACTCGAGAACACCTTGATGCTGAGATCGTTTTGATAGAACCATTTCTACTGCCTGTTCTTCCTGGTCAAGAAGAATGGCGGGAGGACTTGGATCCGAAAATCCAAGTTGTTCGAAAACTGGCTAGGGAGTTTGAAACTGCATTAATACCAATGGATGGTTTGTTCGGACAGGCAATGACCAAACGTGAGCCTTCATATTGGGCCGCTGATGGTGTTCATCCAACAGATCCAGGTCATGCCCTAATTGCGCAAGCTTGGCTCAAGACAGTAAGCTGGTTGAAGGGAAGGTGATATACTTGAGGGTGTGCAGGGTGTTTCTGCTGTTATTTCTTTTCTGGCTGCGAGGAACCCCTGTTCAGGCGTGGAATGGTCACAAGCAGATCTCTGCCCATGCTTTGTCTAGTGTGCAGGGGCTGGATCAAGTAGTGGAGAAAACGCCCTATACGTATGATATAGTTGATAATGAGCAGTATAATCCGTCGTTTGAGTTGAAGTATTTATTAAAAGAGCTGCCTGAGATCAGAGCCTACGATGTGTTAGTAAGTTATGCTCAGGAGCCAGATTGGGGTCTTGATTCTGATTTAGAACTGCATACTCTTCAGATTCTAACTGGAGGCAGTCAAGGCTGGCGCCACCAACGCTACACTATTTTCGGGGGGCAGATTGCTTTCGGTACAGCACCCCAACGGGCCCAGCATTTTTATGACTTAGCACAGTACGCTTACTCTCTAGGTGATACGTATTGGGCCTACCGATTTTTGTCCCGATCTATGCATTATCTGCAGGATATGGGGCAGCCTCTGCATTCTTTACCCCTACCCACAGCTGATTTCGTTTTTCAACATAAGTTAAGCCTCAAAAAAGCTGCTCGAGTTGGGGAGAATGTTCATCATAACTTAGAATCATTCATCTTATCCCAACTAACAGGAGAAAGACAGTCCTTTATCGATGCATTAGAAGTAGGTGGAACCAAATCATTTGGGTCAGTGTCACAAGGGGCAGTAGAGTTAAACCAAGCTGTACGTCCTATGGCGGAGCGCCAGTATTTCTTGGTCCTAAAGGTGTGGCCTGATCTAGCTGAACCTACTTCTATCCGTATGAATTTTAGTAACTATGCACCTAATGAGACGAATCCTCACATGGAGGAACTTCTGTCTATCATTGGAGATAGCTTAACATTAACTGCTCAGTATTCAAGAGGGTTAATAGAAAAATTCCAAGCAGAAAACTGCTAGTATGAAGATTAGGTGATGGAATTGGCAGAGATACATCCCATAATTGGTGATTTGGGTAAAGAAAAACAGACTCTTTCTTGGGAAAATGATACTCTCATTTACCAAGAGGGTACCTTTACTCAAAGTTGGGAATTAGACTCCCTGCAGGAGTTGAAAGTACAGCACCTAGTAGGGAGCATTATGTTGCTGGGAAAAATTGATGATACGGAAATTGTACTGCTCCGGGGCTCCCTTGGGCAGGCCCGGGAGTATCAAGTTTTTGCCCAAACTGTAAATACTGAAATAACAGGCAAGACCCAGGAAAGTCGCTGGGACCAAATCGATGACCGCTGTCCTAAGTGTAATCGATTATATCCAGACCCAGCACGACCGGTCTGCCCCCGCTGTTTAGACAAACGTTCCTTATTTAAGCGGGTTTTGGCTTTGACGCCGCCCTATTCTAAGAAGATTGCCTTAATGGTATTCTTAATGATCTCCTCATCCCTGGTGGGCTTAATTCCACCATATCTAGGTGGGCGGATATTCTATGATGAGGTGCTTAAACAAGGCGGGAAGTATTCTGACCGTCTTGGGTTAGTTGTCTTATTGATGTTCTTGGCCGAGCTTCTAATTCTTCTGCTGAATGTTGGGCAGGGACGGGTAAATGCGAAAGTGGCAGCTCAAATAGCGTTTGACTTAAAAACGCAGGTTTTCACTGCCATGCAGCGCTTATCATTGAAGTTTTACAACCATCAGCAGACAGGGTCCTTAATGACTCGTGTCAATAATGACGCAAACCATCTGCAGTTTTTCTTCCATGATGGTCTGCCTTACTTTATTGTCAATTCCCTGCGTTTAGTAGGGGTAACAGTTATTCTAGTTGCAATGGATTGGCAGTTGGCGTTAATGGTGTTAATTCCAGTTCCAATCATTGTATTCGGTATTGTAAAAATCCGACCGATCCTTTGGCGATTTTACACCAAGCGCTGGCGGGCGAGCTCCCGTCTGAATTCAGTGGTGAACGATTCCCTATCGGGAGTACGGGTAGTAAAAGCCTTTGGAAAAGAGGACCTGGAAATTGAAAGATTCTCCCAGCGAAATGAGAGAGTCTTTCGTGTGAACCAAGAAGTAGGTAAGTTAACCTCCACCGTGTTTCCTGCCATGTCGTACTTTATGAGTATTGGTTCCTTGGTTATATGGGGCTTTGGGGGATGGCGGGTTGTGAAAGGTTCCCTTACGTTCGGAACCCTGATGGCCTTTACAGGTTACTTGTGGATGCTGTATGGTCCTCTAGAATTTATGACCCGTGTTGTAGAGTGGTGGTCTTCCAGCATGAACTCTGCACAGCGGATCTTTGAGATTATTGACTCACCTGAGGTACTGTGGCAGCCAGAAGAACCAGTTCGCCTTCAGAAGCTCAAGGGGTCTGTAGAAGCCCGTGATGTTACCTTCGGATATGAAGAGGGTAAACCTGTTTTAGAAAATGTCTCCTTTAAAGTAGAACCAGGTGAAATGATTGGGTTAGTAGGTCGTTCTGGAGCGGGTAAATCAACAATTATTAATCTCATTTCCCGACTCTATGATCCTACTTCTGGTCAGATCTTAATTGATGGTGTTGATGCTCGGGAAATCGATCAAAAGGACTTACGGCGCCAGATTGGCATGGTTCTGCAGGAAACATTCTTATTTAGAGGGACCGTTTACGATAATATTGCCTATGCCAGACCCGATGCTTCACCAGAAGAAGTAATGGAGGCGGCCAAGATTGCTAATGCTCATGATTTCATTATTGAGCTGCCTGATGGGTATGAAACGATACTTGGTGAGCGAAACATTAATCTTTCTGGTGGCGAACGACAGCGAATTGCTATTGCTCGGGCTGTACTCCATAACCCTCAGATTCTTATTCTAGATGAAGCTACTGCGTCTATTGATACAGAAACGGAGGCCCTGGTACAAGAGGCTCTTGAGCGGTTAGTGGAGGGACGGACAACCTTTGCTATCGCCCACCGCCTAAGTACACTGCGCCAGGCAGATCGGCTGTTTGTTCTAGATAAGGGGAAACTGGTGGAAGTAGGGACCCATGAAGAGCTGCTGCGGCAGAAAGGGGTTTATCATATGTTGTTTACTACCCAACGGAATGCCCTCTCTTTAGTGGGAGTGGCTGGTTAGGTTTGAAAGACTAAGAGAGGTGTTAATATACGTGTCACAGTTAGAATACATGGATGTGAGCCGTGCTCGTTTTCGAACGACAGCCGGCGGTTTAGTCAGTCTGCAGTTTGATGATACTTTTTACCCAAAAGTCGATGTGTACCTCTCCTTCCCATTTTCTTATCCAGAGCAGTTCATCTCCATTCGTGATGAGGAAGGGGAAGAAATCGGATTAATTTATGATTTGTCAGAGCTTGATTCAGTTTCTAGAGAGGCAGTTCAACAAGAACTGAAGTGGCGGTATTTTACGCCTAAAATCGAGCGTATTACCTCTTATAAAGAGGAGTTTGGCCATACCTATTGGGGAGTTATTACAGAGCGGGGTAGGGAAAACTTCGTGACTCGCGGACGGGATCAAGCTATCCGCATTGTGTCAGAAACGAGGATCCTTATTATTGATGTGTCAGGGAATCGTTTTGAGATTCCAGATCTACGAAAACTCGATGCTCGCAGTCGTCAATATGTAGAAACATTATTGTAGAAGGGGGGATATTGTATGTCGAGCTTATTTACGGTATCGGCACCCCTCGGACCGAATAAGGAAAAAGTGAATTGGCAGTTGATTGTTACTACTGAGGCGTTGATCCTGAAGGACAAGGACACACAGGAAATTGTGGAAGAGATCGGCTTAACAGGAGCAACTAAAGTAGAGCATGAGACTTTAGTGAGTCTAGGTCGACTTGTTGTCTGGTATGGGGATCAACCTCGTACTGTAGTATATTACCCTATGGATCTCATCCCAGAGTATGGTACTATTGCCAACACTTTAACGAGGTATTTGGAAGAGGGTAAAGTGCCAAAAATCAGTCCTGTTGAACCAGATTTTTGTCCCAAGTGTGGCCGTCCCTTGCGGCGGGGAACAAAGGTGTGTCCATCATGTGTGAATACAGCTGCTGTACTTAAACGGTTAGCTTTAGTTCTCAAACCATACAAGGGTCTTGTTACTGGCAGTATATTGATCTTCTTTGCTCTTACGGGGGTAAACTTGATCATGCCCCAACTGCAGAGGATCTTAGTGGACGATGTGCTCCAAGCATCGGAGCCCAGCGCACGCCTCCTTCTTATTTTAGTAGGGGGTATGGCTCTAGCCCGCACCCTAGTAACTCTGCTGTCTATTGTTCGGGGACGTTTAATGGTTACTATGGGAGCCAAACTTGGTCAAGAGCTGCGGGAAATGGTCTATGTACGAATTCAGGCTTTGTCCTTGAGCTTTATTGATCGGCAGAGAACGGGTGACTTAATGAACCGCATCAATCATGATACGGGACATGTCCAAAGTTTTCTCCAGCATCAACTGCCTGATGCTGTTACCCAGAGTCTGCTCTTTATTGGGATTGCTGTTATTCTCTTTATGAACAGCTGGCAGCTGGCTTTATTAATTTTGGTGCCAGCCCCATTCATTGTCTGGTTTTCCCGGGTTACACGTGATAAAATACGCCGCATGTACCATCAACAGTGGCGCTTGTGGGACAGGGCCAACTCTGTTCTGCAGGATATTTTAAGCGGAATTCGGGTAGTTAAGGCCTTTGGAACAGAAGAGCGGGAGACAGCTCGTTTTACAGAAGATAGTGCTCGACTGCGGGATGTAATGGCTCGCAACGAATCAGCGTGGAACACGATTTATCCATCCCTCAGTTTTATCATGAGTATTGGGAATTTCTTTATTCTGTACTATGGAGGACGGATGGTTCTTAACCAAGAGTTCCTCGTAGGTGAGCTCATTCAGTTTTCGGCTTATGCAGGATTGGTATACGGACCTCTCCAATTTATGTCCTTCATTCCCCGGTGGTTCCATCAAGCCATGACTGCTGCAGAACGTATTTTTGAGATAGTCGATGAGGTGCCCGAGGTACAGGATGGGCCTCAGCCCATTCCTCTTCCCCACATTAAAGGTGATATTCGATTTGAAAATGTGACCTTCGGTTACCGCTCTCACGAACCGGTCTTGAAAAAGATTAACCTGCACATTCGTGAGGGTGAGATGATAGGCTTAGTGGGACACTCAGGAGCAGGCAAGTCTACCTTAATTAACTTGGTCAATCGTTTTTACGATGTAGATGAGGGTGCTATTTACATCGATGGCCATGATATACGGGATATTGCCCAGAACGATTTGAGGCGCCAGGTAGGTGTTGTACTGCAGGAATCGTTCTTGTTTGCTGGTACTATTTGGGAAAACATTGCCTATGCTAAACCAGATGCTTCTGTAGAAGAAGTAATCCTGGCTGCAAAAGTAGCTAATGCCCATGATTTTATTGTGAAGTTTCCTGATGGTTATGACACTCGTGTAGGAGAACGGGGTCAGCGGTTGTCTGGCGGCGAACGGCAGCGGATCTCCATCGCCCGTGCCATACTCCATAATCCCCGCATCCTCATTCTAGATGAGGCCACCTCTTCTGTGGACAGTCAGACAGAAAAAGAAATTCAAGAGGCACTGCAGCGGCTTGTGGCCAATCGAACCACAATTGCTATTGCCCACCGGTTATCTACTTTAAAAGATGCAGATCGGATTATGGTTCTGGATCATGGTGAATTAGTAGAGCTTGGTACCCATGAGGAGCTGCTCCGTCAGAAGGGATATTACTATCGATTGGTGAAGGCCCAGCGTGAAATGAACCGCATGAGGGCGGTGGGTTAGGTGAGAACCAAGACAGCGTCCTTTGGAACGGGAAGGCGAGAAAGTCATGATGCTACTCGGTTCTATGATCGTAATCTATACGGTATGGATGAGACCAAGCTCATCTACACTCTGCTGCAGGAGATGGAAGGGCAGGAACATCGGGCTGTTCCCCCTAAGCCAGAGGAGGAATGGGTGAACCGGATCTACTGCGCTTCTTCGGAAGCGATGGATGCTGTTCCTGACGAGAGCATTGGATTAGCCTTTACTTCTCCGCCTTACAATGTAGGGAAGGAATATGATTCAGATCTAGAACTAGTAGATTATCTCCGCCTTATTGGTAGTGTAGCGCGGGAGGTGTACCGTGTCTTAAAGCCAGGTGGACGTTATGTAGTTAACGTTGCTAACTTAGGGCGTAAGCCGTACATCCCCCTCCATGCTCTGTTTTACCTTGTGCACACTGTCATTGGGTTTCAGACTGCTGGTGAGATTATTTGGCAGAAAGGGAAAGGCATGAGCAGCAGCTGTGCATGGGGTTCGTGGATGTCGGCACGAGCCCCCCGACTGCGGGATATTCATGAGTATCTTTTGGTCTTCGTTAAGGAGGACTTTAGTCGGTTAGAGCGGGGAGTTTCTGATATCAGTAGAGAAGAATTTATGGAAGGGACCTTATCTATCTGGAATATTCCAGCAGAGTCTGCCCGTCGGGTAGGCCATCCTGCTCCGTTTCCGGTGGCTCTGGCCAATCGGGTAATTCAATTATTTTCCTATGTTGATGATGTCATACTCGATCCTTTTGCAGGATCAGGAACCACATGTGTGGCAGCCCTCCAGTCTGGTCGTAAGTATGTGGGTTATGATATTGAACCAGAATACTGTCAATTAGCAGAACAGCGCATAAAAGAAACCATTCCTCGCTAGAGTGAGGAATGGTTTTTTAAAAGCTCGTCGGCAATCTCTCCTAAGTTCTCCAGAATAAAATCAGGCTGGACATCTGATCCTTCTACATCCTCCAGCTGGGTTTCACCACTGAGGACTAGAATACTCTTAATCCCAGCCGCGGCTCCCATAGCAATATCAGTATAAAGACGATCTCCCACCATCGCGACTGTATTGGGATTTTCCAGCCCATACTTGGCCTGCAGTGCTTCTACCATTTGGGGATACGGTTTGCCGATTATTTTCGGTTTTACACCAGTTGAGGCCGTAATCAGTGCAATCATAGAACCACAGTCTGGAATCGGTCCTTCTGGTGTAGGACAGTTAAAGTCTGGATGGGTAGCAATAAAGGGGACCCCTTGACGAATGTGATCACAGGCGATCCGGAGCTTTTCATATGTGAGAGTTAGATCAAATCCTAAAACGACAGTTTCTGGATCGTGGGCTGTAAGTTCAAAGCCTGCTTCTGTAAATTCCTCTTCTAGGGCAGGTGTTCCCACAAGGTACACTTTCTTTGGGTAATTGTATTTCTTTAAATAGAAAATAGTAGCTTGTCCAGAAGTAAATACCTGTTCATCAGTGATATTAACACCCATCTTCCGGATTTTTTCCACATAAAATGCTGCGTGCTGTGAAGAATTATTTGTTACGAAAATGAAGCGTTTCCCCAGTGTCTCCATGGCCTCTACAAAACGCAGTGACCAAGGGAAAATGTTGTCCCCAAGATAAAATGTTCCGTCCAGATCGAGTAGGAATGTTTCAATTTGTTTGAGCTGCGGCATATAAGCGTCCCTCCTGCAGATGTTTGTTCACCACTTCGCCATTTACCCCCAATTCCCTCTGTGGAGAAGGAATCTTAAGGGGAAGGTGGAATTAGGACGGAGTAGATTAGGAAGGGGTTCATAATGGGAAGAACAAAAATCCAAGCATTGAAAGATAATATTGCTCAAGTAATTGTAGGCAAAGATGATGTTATCGATCTGCTTTTGACTGCCTTATTTGCTGATGGAAACTGTTTAATTGATGATGTGCCAGGAGTTGGCAAAACGAAATTAGCCAATGCTTTAGCTCGCTCTATCGGCGTAGACTTTAAGCGTATTCAGTTTACCCCTGATCTGCAGCCAGCTGATATTACTGGAATATATTATTACAATCAAAAAGAAGGAGATTTCAAGTTTCGCCCGGGTCCAGTGTTTACCAATATTCTTCTAGCTGATGAAATCAACCGGGCTGTACCAAGAACTCAATCAAGCTTATTAGAGGCCATGGAAGAACAGCAGGTGAGTATTGAAGGAACCTTATTTGAATTAGAGAGTCCATTTTTAGTCATCGCAACGCAGAATCCTATGGAATTAGAAGGCACCTTTCCCCTGCCAGAAGCGCAGCTCGACCGATTTCTGTTAAAGATTGAGATGGGCTATCCGACACCAGAAGAGGAAATGACAATCCT
>JAAYRO010000006.1 GCA_012518735.1 Bacillota bacterium | reverse complement strand
TTGAAAAGCACCCCATGCTCCCATTCCTAATGTACTTCTGAACATTAAGCTCAACCCAAAAGCGACGACGACAAAACCAAGCAGAAGAACTGAGCAGCGTTCAATCAGCCTTCTCATCTTACGCCAGTTCCATACCGCCATCGGACATGACAACCTGTCCAGTAACCCAATTTGATCGTTCCGAGGCCAAATAAGTCACTAGACCCATATGATCCTCAGGAGTGCCTAGCCGTCCTAACGGTGTGTTTTGTAACACAGATTGATATATTTCCGGATGGTCGGCATAATACGGTGAGGTTGGTGGGACGGTCTCTGTCGGTCCAGGCGCAATTACATTAACCTGTATGTTATATTTAGCAAGTTCTAGAGCCAAACTGCGGCTGAAAGCCACCAAGCTCCCTTTGGCTGCACAATATCCTGAATGGTTAATCGAAGGACGAACCGCTCCAACAGCTGCGAAATTAATAATCTTTCCAGATTGATTCTGAGCCATTTTTCTAGCAACCAATTGAGAAACTCGAAAAACGCTGTATACATTTAGCATCCACAATCGGGTAAATTCTTTCGGATCATGCTCTAAAAAGGGTGCTCGGTAAATGCCTCCCATACAATTCACTAAAATATCTACTTTCGAAAGTTTATCAACTGCTGCAGCAACTGTTTCGTAACCTTGTTCGTCCAAAAGATCCACTTGGCACCACGTAAATCGATCACTGACCATTTGCTGTAACCGATCCTCATTATGATCTAAGCCCAAAACTTCTGCACCCTGATGAATTAATTCTTCAGTAACGGCCCTACCAATTCTTCCTGCAGCCCCTGTTACTATAGCTTGTTTGCCTGCTAAGCTCTTTGTCACGAGTCATCATCCCTTCTGTAAAATAGGATAGAAATTAGACGCACCCTGTTCTAGGCGCAGCCTATCCCATTGACTTAGAATCTGTGCTCCTCGACACGCAGCTTGAATAGCCCGTTCGTTAGTGGGAGCGCTTTTTGATGGTTCTTTTGTTATTTGATTAGAACCTACTGTACATATAGCAGCGGCAGAAGCGCCTAATATTTGAGCCAACACCATCACGGTAGCAGCTTCCATCTCCATCTGTAAAGCACCGGCCTTCACATATTCTGAAAGCATGGGACTAATCTGGGATGGAATTCTATCTCCAAACAACTCTGGCTTCGTAGCATAGAAACAATCAACCGACAATCCCAAACCGACATGATAAGGATATTTTAGCTCCTCACAAGCCTGTATTAATGCCAAAACCATCTCATAATTAGCCACAGCCGGATAGGTATCTGGAACATAACTCCGGGCTGTTCCAGATTCTCGAATACAGCCAGTAGCAATAATCAAATCACCGACCTCAATATGAGGCTGTAGTGCGCCGGCAGTGCCTATTCTGATGAAGCGGCGTGCACCTTTCTCAAAAAGCTCCACCACCGCAATTTCCGTGGATGGTCCGCCCATTCCAGTAGAACATACACCTACAGACGTTCCGTCTATCTCACCGGAGACCGTTCGATATTCCCTGTTATTTCCCAAATGCTGCACATTACTTAAGTATCTAGAAATCTCATCAACCCGCTCAGGATCACCAGGAAGAAAAACCATTTCTGGGATCTGTTCCACCGACAGTTGAATATGGTCTTTATGCATTCAAAGCACCTCACTTTAATCCAGTTCCACTGATTCCTCGTACAAAATATCTCTGTAGAAACAAGAATAATAACATCGGTGGTAAACTAGCAGCAAAAGCTGAACTAAACAAGTTGGCCCAATGAGTTTCTTCTTGAGCCACATGCGTTGTTACCGCGACTTGCACCACTTCTAAATCAGAAGAATGGACCGCCACCAATGGCCAGAACAAAGCGTTCCAGTTAAAAAGAAAGAGCATAATCATTACTGAAACCAAGGCAGGCTTGGATAATGGAAGGAGAAACTGAAAGAAAACCCGTGCCCAGCTCGCACCATCCACCCTAGCTGCTTCCAGCAATTCAGTAGGAATATCTGCAAAAAACTGACGGAAGAGGAAAATGGCCATCCCATTGGCAATCGCGGGTAAAATTAACGCCGAATAGGTGTTTGAGATACCCATGCGCTGCACCACGACATAAAGTGGTATGACAATAGACTCAAAAGGAACCATAAAGGTCAGAAGCACTAAAGCAAAAAACAAGTTCTTCAATGGAAAATCGAATTTGGCAAAAGCAAACCCAGCCATGGAATTTACAAGCAACCCCAAAGCAACTACACTAGTACCTACGAAAAGGCTATTGAACATTGCCCGTCCGAATCTCTGCTTAGTAAAGATATGAAAGAAGTTCTGCAGAGTTGGATTCTTAGGAATAAAAGTCTCCAACGTTAGGGGATTTGCATAGGAATACATGGGACCTGCCGGCCGTAATGCTGAAGCCGCTGTCCAAAGAAATGGAACAAGATAAACCAAAGCAATGATACAAAGAATAAAAACAAGCACACACTCTGCTATCCGCCGATACAACACTACCACCACCTTTAGTACTCGTATTCTGCTTTATTCAATCTCAAACTAATAAAGGAAATAGCAATAATAATAACAAGAAGGATTGAGGATATAGCTGTAGCTCGACCCATGTCTATATTGACAAATGCGCTTTTATAAGATTCATACATTAAGACATTGGTAGCTCCCCTTGGTCCTCCCTTAGTAAGAATGAACACTGGAGCAAAGGTGAGAAAGTTGAAGGAAATGCTACTTACTAACACAAAAGCAGTTGTGCGGCTTAGGAGAGGAAGAGTAATCTTCCATATCTGCTGCCATTTCGAAGCACCATCAATATCAGCTGCTTCATAGACTGTTTTAGGGATGTTTTGCAAGCCAGCCAAATAAAACATCATCCAATACCCTACTGAACGCCAGAGCCCTACAAATACTAGAGAACCAAGTGATTGAGATGGACTAGAGAAAAATGGTTGTGCCGAGAAGCCCAATTTAGCCAAAAGACTGTTTACTAACCCGTAATAAGGATCAAGCATAACTCCCCAAACTACTGCAACTACTGTGTAGGAGATAGCCGAGGGTAAAAAATACAGACTACGAAAAAATGGAACATATGGACGGCTCCGATTCAGCAGTAAAGCTAAGGCTAGAGCCACCACAACATTGAGTGGGTTAATGATAAGATTGTATTTTAATGTTACTAATAGGGAGTTCCAGAAAACCGGATCATCCCGAAATAAGAATTCGTAGTTCTCCAAACCCACAAATATGGACTCTTGCGAAATGGGAGTAAAACGAAAGCTTTCCCATAGTGCAACACCAATGGGAAAAAGTTTAAAGATAACAAGCAAGACAATCGCAGGTGCAAGGAAAAGTAATGGAGTGGATTTTTCCTTAAACATGAACAGCCCTCCTTTTCAAACAAACCCAGTATTATGCCCTAAACCTCATAGGTGAGCCTACCAACTAGGTAGGCTCACTCCCTAATCTATCTGTACTTACGAAACTCTCGTTGAATTCTACGCACAGCGTTATTTAGCGCCTCTTGTGGATCTGCACCATAGTGGATTTCATTAAAGGTCTCCCTTAAAATCAATTCATATTCTAAGTATCCAGGAGTAGCAGGTCGTGTCTTTGCTGTGTGTTCCATTTCATAGAGGAAAACGCCCCACTCATCAGTGTCAAACACCTCTGGCAGTGCTTTATAAACATCCATACGAGCAGGCGAGTGTCCATGCAGCTGATGCCATAACAAGCTAGCATCAAAACCGGTCATATATTTAACAAAGCGAACCGCCGCTTCTGTGTGCTCTGTGCGAGAATTAACACCCACATGCCAGCTTCCTGTTGGCGTAACCGGTACTCCATTTTCAAAATAAGGATGAGGGGATACGCCGAATTGCAGTTCAGGGAAAGACTTAGATAACCGAACCAGGTTCCATTCTGCCCCCAGCATCATAGCCGCTTTGCCAGTCCCGAAGTACTCTCGGGCAACAGCAGAGTCATCCACACCCTGCGGACTGACCTTGAGTTCATTAAACAGTCTCCAATAAAAGGTCGCTGCTTCCACAAAAGTTGGAGAATTGATGCAGCCATCTACTTCCAAGCCATTAGAACCAATTACCTCAGCTCCTAAAGACTGAGCTAGAGGCAGCAGTTGATAAGGTCGATCAATTTGCTCAATCAACAGTCCCCAGACATCTGTGTCACCCATATCATGGAGAGCTTTCTGGATTTCCACCGCTGCTGTGGCCACATCCTCCCAGGTCCAACGCTCATCAGGATCGGAAGGCGGTAAGGGATAGCCTACTTTGTCAAAAAGTTCCTTGTTATAATACAAAGCGGCTGAAGATGTAGCATAAGGAATAGAGTACAGCTTGCCATCATAACTACCACTCTCTATGGAACTGGGGAACCATTCTGCTAACTCCTGGTCCGAGTAAAACTCATCAAGGGGAAGCAGATATCCACGCGCTGCATAGGAAGCAGTGACAGGACCATCGACGATATACACATCAGGAGTAGTTCCTGTAGGTAGTCGTACCTCTAACGTTGAAAACAACTGTGAAAAGGGAATCAACTGAATGTCGACCTTAATATCTGGATTCTCTGTTTCAAATTGTTCAATCAAAGTTATGACTCTATCACGAGGCCAACCCATCCAAACAACCTCTAGTTCCACTGCAGAAGCACTAGCTGATCCTATCACAGTACAAAAAACCATTAAGACCAATAACATCAGAAACGTGTTACCCTTCTTCTTCATCTTTTCAAGCCTCCCTAAGTGGTATTTGCTGAAACTACTGGTACCTAAACAATCACCTCTCCTCTTTCAAATCTAACGTCTTCGTATTACATTAAATCTAATGTTGCCTGGTGGAAAGTACGTCTGACTGTATAAAACCGGTCTATTCTCATCATCAAAATGAACTTGACAGAAAAGAAGTAAGGGATCGCCTACATCTACGCCCAATGTTTCGCCGATTTCTCGTTCCGCAAGGCATGCAGCGATCTCACAGTCTGCATAGCGAATATTTAGGTCGTGTTCTTCTAAGAAAGTAAAGATGGATTCTCCAAAGGTCTCTTTCTCAACTTGGCGCGACAAATACTCCACAGGCACTAAGTCCACACACAAGGCAATCGGCCTGCCATGAGCACTCTTTCGCATCTTCACAAAGAGAAGATCAGTGCCCAATTCTACTTGGAGGTTTTCGGCTTGCTCCTTATCTGCCTTAACAAAGGTCATCTCTGTAATATGCGATTCAGGCTGGAGACCATGGGATGCAATAAAGTCATTAATGCTCGTTAACCGTTCGATTCCGCCTCGCAGAAGGGGTAGACTCGCTGTAACAAAGGTACCCACACCATGTCGCTTTTCCACCAAACCATCTCGTTCCAACGATTGAAGGGCTTCACGTACTGAATTGCGGCTGACCCCCAGCTGTCGAGCAATTTCTGTCTCAGAAGAAAGCCGATCACCCGGCCGCAATTCACCCCGATTGATCTTCTCAATAATAGCTAAACGAACTTCGTCCCGAATAAGTAAGCGTTCTCCTATCTCGGCAAAAGATGCCCTTTTCAAGTGTATCACCTTCTTTTTTCTAGTTGTCGGACGACCGTCGTCCTATGTCTCGGTTCAACACTAACACTTTTTTTGGATAATGTCAACGTTTTTTGCCTTTTTGTTATTTGGTGGTAATGTCATTGCATTACCTATATAACAAATTAAACCAAAGCTGAGTGAGAGCTGAAGACAACAAAAAATGCCAGGACCGAGTCAATTCGACTGCCTGACATTTTTTCGTTTCTTTCTATTCTGCTTGTCTAAAATTCATTCGAAACGACCTGTACTTCATTCTTGCCTTTGGCTTTCGCCCTGTACAAAGCTTGATCAGCAAGAGCGTAATAATTGAACGGACCTTCCTCACCTAACAGCGGCGAAACACCGAAGCTAGCAGTCAGATGAAGAGTGCCCTGTGGAACTACAAACTCATGTTCTAATATAGCTAATCTGAGCTTCTCCGCTACTTTGACCCCATCACTGAGAGACGTATTGGTTAACAGAACGATGAATTCCTCACCGCCTAGGCGAGCCAAGGTATCGCTGCTTCTAATACTGTCCCTAAGAAGTTCAGCCAATTGAATAAGAACGCTGTCGCCAGCCGGATGACCATATGTGTCGTTAACTTCCTTGAAGTTGTCTATATCGAGAATAATAATGGTAGATTCGCACACTCTCCGTCTAACCAGAGCTGTTTCTCGTTTTAAAACCTCATCTAAGAATCGCCTGTTAGGTAGATTGGTTAAGGGATCATGATAGGCCATTTGAGCTAACTGCGCCTGCTGA
>JAAYRO010000055.1 GCA_012518735.1 Bacillota bacterium | reverse complement strand
TCAAAGCGTTTTTAGACAATTTTGCTTTAGGAGTAAATTTAATACCCGAAACTACTTGACACAGTCATGGCGTACTTTTCAATTGACAAATATATACATCACATCCATTCAACGAATTATGGGAAAAATCTTATTATTTCTATGTGATTTATGGCGATTTGCTGTTACTTATCCATAACTTATGAATAAAAAGCTTCATTTGACCATCTCCTGTCATAATTTATGGCAAAAAGTACTCATTAAAAGAAAGACACCACTATTGCAAAATCTTTCTTAAAGCTTTTATGGCATAATCCCGTCTCAGAACATCATGCACAAATTGATTCTGATAATTTCTTAAACAACCATAACAGCTTGTATCCCCCTGGTCTCCTCCACAAGTACAGTTTTCCAAGATTCTCAAGCCAGATTGTAGAATAGCTACAAATACATCAGGATCCAAGATTCTTTTTACATGTCCTGCACCACCCGGTACAATATCAAATAGAATTAAATTGCGGCTACCGCCTTGATCAATGTAAAGTGTTCCATCCACATCATTCCGTTCAATTTCTAGCTCCTGACACATACCCTCGATAAAACTATAAAGTAAAGAATCCCAAAAGCCATAAGATTGTTGCAAGCCTTGTAACGATTGCAGACAATTTATTTGTACGATGTCGGTTTCTAAATCATAGCCCAAAGATACCCTCTCAAACGTTCCCGAGCATTCTCTTCCATAAGGAGCCTTATGTCGCAATGGCGGTTTAGTGTTACAAGTACCATAACCACAGAACCGACATAAATAAAAACCCGGCCCTAATCCATTATTAATTACTGTGAGAACTCCGTGAGTTAGAGCACTAACCATTACTTTACTTTTGCCTAGATTTATTAGTTCGGTCTTTTCGCGGTTTCCTACCCCAGAAAAAAACTTCCTACAAGCATACGTTCGTTCCGGACGGGTTGTACCAGGGTCTTTAGTCTTCGCCTCGGCTACAAAACCAAATTCAGGCACGACAAATATGGAGCTGTATGATTGCATTGAATCGCAATTGGGACACTTAATTTCCTCAAGTGCTCCCTTTACATCCAGCTGCTTATGAAAATATCCGCATCGACATTGCAAGTAATGATAACGTACAAGATCTTTATTAGCAATTCTTTTTATATAGCGACTTGTCCATAGTCTGCCGTTTGCAACCACTTGGCTATCCGGAGCGTATTCTGCTATAGCAATTTGCATATCTCGACTTAAATCAATGTTCTTAGCATGGGAAGTGTGTAAATTCACATCCATATTTACTACATCCACCGGAAAACCATATTTAGGTAAGAGACTTTTCTGAGCGAGAAAGTTTATTAAAGGACGAGAGCCAATAGTTTTTCTAACTTTTTGTAAGTGACCGGCAACATTGTAATTCTCGCTTTCCACCGCTTTGGCAATAGCATAATCTATTTCGGCCAAATCACCGCGTACTTCGGAAACGGCCTTTGTCATTACACCATCTGCACCATAGAGCTCGTCAACCCAAGTCCAGTCATGAATACCCAGTTCACGCTGGAGGGATTTAGGAAAAATTCGTTTTAAAGCCTCCGAAAGTGAGGGTGGTCTGGTAGATAAAAAGCTCTTGAATAAATCAGGTCCGTCACTGCAGAAAAAAGCCTCTACATCCTTGAAGTACTCACTATGTTTCCGCCAAAATTGAGCAAATGCACAAGCATAGAGATGTCTTTTGGCTATCTTTTCATTATTAATATCAAAATGCGGAGGCTTGACTACACCACTTATCATCCTATTAGGAGAATTGAACTGGTTAAAATCGTGAGAAGCAAGACGGGCAAATGTTAATGCAAAAGCTGTTGCATCTATTCTTCGTCCCGCTCGCCCGGCACGCTGAGCATAATTTGCAGGCGTAGGTGGTACATTTTTCATAAATACGGTCTCCAGTTCACCCACATCAACACCTAATTCAAATGTAGTTGAACAACTGAGCACATTAATTTTCCCTTTGATAAAATCAGTTTGTACTTGAGCAGCATACTCAGTAGCTAATTGGGCAGTGTGTTCATGGGCTACCATTGTTTCAGGCTTCATCTCCAAATATAACTTACGGTAGTGGTTGTCCTTAAACTTTTTGTCAAAATTTATAGGCGAGAGTTTTCCTGAACAACGATACGAAGGACAAATGTTGCGGATATTGAATCGAGTTGTTCTGTAACACTTGTCACAACTATAATAGATAACGTCCGGATTATCTTGTACTGGAATAACTTTGTATAGAGAGGGGTTTAACATGTAAATCTTACCTGCACCGGGAATCGTTTCTGATTCCATGAAAGATAGCAAAGGACTACGGTGATCTATAAGGGTTAGCCAAAGATTGTTTAGCAACTTTTCCGCTTCCACTTGTGCATTTTCTACGCCGCTTGCACTTAGAATTTTATCTAGATAATCGAGACGCGTATTTGACGAAGCCCCTGCAGGCAACCAACCTTTTAAGCTATAACCCCTTGGGTGTGCCTCAAGCCCTGCCGGTTTTCGGATCCAAAAGCCACCTTGTTGATTTTGGGGAGCAAAAACCTCATCATTAGGACTAACCATTTCCGGAAACACCACTGCTCTATTCCGACGGAATTGATCCAATAAAAATGAATATAATACTTTAGCTTCAGCAGGGTCAATGCCAGCCTCTTGTAAATCTTTAAAGCTCCAAAACATTTCAGGATTCTTTAAACGATCAAAATCCGGAAGGAAAGCTAACAAACCCATGTTTTCTAAACTAAAGCGTCCTGTTCCCATGGCAAATTCTCGCATAATCCATTTCCAAACCGCTTGCTCTAACGATTCCGGCGATTCATCAATCACTTCGTACTTCGTAACCAATTGCTGAATTCTTCTGTTAAAATCAGTAAGACTCCACTTGTTTTCTAAACATTCGCTTCTGTATTCATCCAAAGTTTTCACAAGTAAATTGCGAGCTAAAAGCTCACCATATGTAGTATCAAGATAAGGGGCAAAAAAAGCAGCATTTTGTCTACTATCAGAAAACACCAAAAGTTGTTTAGCCATATAGTTCTCAGCTGTAGCTGCGGTTTCCGGAGTATTCCCAAATATGCTTTCTTCCACAAAAGTATTAACTTGTATTTTTCGTCCCGGTATTTCTTGATAAAGTGCAGTACTGAGCACACTGGAAATAGCATCTTCCGTAAGATAAAAACGCCTCACAATCCCAGCTCTAGAACTTACAGATCCACAGAGTCCGCATTTGTGCACTGCCCTCCCTTTATGGTTTACTTTAATCAAACGTATAGTTCGAGGGTTAGGACAAGCACAAAGGTGAGCATCGTTTTCAAAAGCAATTCCGCCACAATAAACACACATACGGTAGTTTTTAAAAGAGGGAAACTGTAATCCAAGCCCCTCCAAAACATCATCTTCATTATCGAGGGTTAATTCTGCTTCTTCGGCCAAAGCGAAGAATTCCAATTTTTGAGTGGATTCCATATTATAATCGTTTGCCACCGGTTCAAGGTAGGAATAACCATCATCTGTTGTTTCAATTTCCCCAATAAGATATAAGCCATGACACCGGGTACATGCACCTAATTCAAACGCCTTGTATTTTGCTTCATCTTCATAAACCCACCGAATGCGTTCAAGCGATATTTTGGGGATCGAAGGGAAAGCAATAAATGCACCTTCAAGTGCTTTAACAAAAAAGTGAAAGCGCGCAGGTAACAAAGCCTTATCTTCGGAGCGTAGGCGAACTTTATTGCAAAGATCAAGAAAACTTCTGGTATATTCTATAGCGCTAGTTTCCTCTCCAAAGAATTTTTCCGCTAATAAATGTAAATCGACAGGACTTTCCTTCACAAATTCGATAACTTGTAAAGTTCTTTCATCTCCTTCTAATAGCGAAAAAAGAGCTTTGGAAACATTGTACTTAACTTGATCTGCAAATTCTGATATTTGAAAACTCGGTACTCCTTTTTTCTTAAGAGTCTTTTTCACAATCTCCTTTGCTGGTAACTCATCATCTAACCAGGTTTGTAGTTCCGCATATAGACTAGGATGCGGTTTCCCCCAAGAATCCGCTAAATTACTTTGTTTCCGATGAGTTGCAACAATCACCTGGGATTCAGTCACATCCTCACCCGTAAGTCTAGATGCAAATCTTGCTACAAGTTTAGCGTCTTCTTGCCCTTTACCTAACGATGCGCTCGTCAGAATAAAGCGAAGATCGCCCTTCTTGACACCAATAGCGTTCTTGAGCCTAGCCAAAAGCATGGCAATCTCTATTCCCTTAGCACCCGTGTATGTGTGAGCTTCATCCATCACGATGTGCTTCCAGTACGAAGCAAACACACCTTGGAAAAACACATTATCTGCGGGCCGAAGCATTAGGTACTCTAACATAGCATAGTTAGTCAAAAGAATGTGAGGTGGGCTTTCCCTCATTTTTTCCCGACAAATAATTTCATTTGGTAATGGATCGGCTTGAAACATTCTAGTGTATTTTTCTAGTGCAGCTTCATATTTATTTTCGGTTTCCCCAGTATAAATCCCGAAAGTGATTTCCGGTCTATTAGCTAATAAAGTACGTAAACGCTTTATTTGATCGTTAGCTAACGCATTCATAGGATAAAGCAAGAGAGCCCTGACACCGGGGTTTAAAGTACCTTTTTCTTCTTCTTTAAAAAGATGGTTTAAGATGGGTATCATAAATGTTTCCGTTTTCCCACTACCTGTACCGGTGGCTACAACAGCACTTTTTTCCTCTTGACTAATTGTCCTAATTGCCTGCTCTTGGTGGTAAAATAGGGGCCTTTCTAAAGGAAGTGCATCAGTATTAAGTTGCTTAAAGCTACTGTGCAGGACACCTTCCTCCATCAGTTGAATTAAGTTTCTTCCAGCTAAAAAGGGGGGAATTATTTCAAGAATAGGCCCTTTGGCGAACTTACCGGGTTCGCTTAATATATTTTCTATCTGTCTATTGAGCTCCTCATTATTGAGACAAAAAGTTGTTGTTATATAACTAGAAAAACGATTGAAAATCTGTCTCGATGCTGTAACCGGATTAAGACTCATATTTTTCGCCTCCTAAAAATATAAATTCTAAATTTTCTAGGGGTGCCATGACATTGGTGTTGGACGTTGTTTCCCAGAACATTCTTCCAGTTTCCGGTTCGTATTGGACCCCATCGTTATCTTCATCCCATAAGAAGGCTATAACCCTATTATCTTCTATATAAAAACTAACTTCTTCCTCTACCCTTGGTCCCACGAAATCGCCTCGAAGTAATTCTTCTCCTTCAAAGTTTTTAGGAGTAATCCTGATGTTAGTTATACGATGACAGTCAGGCAAAGTATAATGTGCACCTTTATAATAGAAACCCGTTAGTGCTAACCCTTCTTCTTGCAACCTTTTATAAATCGCCTTAACATTTGGCAAGGTAATACTTTTTTCCCAGCAAATTGTTTCCTGTTGCTGATTCCCGAAAACACTAACAATATCTTCTACATAAAAGATTTGAACTTTGAGATTTAGATCCGAAAGGTTCTTTTTCTTCAAAAAGAAATAATCTGTGGTGAAACGTAACGAGCGTTCAAACAAGGGCTGACCATCATCCTCAGTAGAAACTCGAAAACGTAAGCGACTAAGATCGTAATAATTTGTGCTGAAGGATAATTCGAGTAAGTATTCTTCTTCTTGCTCGGAGTAAAATAGCTCAACATCTTTTACCTCTATCTCCGGATATATTACGGCGATGCATTCAGGAGTGGTTTGACCCAGTTCTCCCTCAAAACGTATCTCCAAATGTTCTTCTACATCAGCTGCAAATAAATCAGCATAGTGTTCTAACGGAATTTGTAGACTCCCTTGCACTAGGTTGAACGTCATCACCAAATCTTCATTAATATCGGATACTATTACTTTTTTCAAGCTTGGCCCGGCATCCACTTCCAGAGTGATTTCACGTAAGACGCCAGTTTCAAACTGTAAAAGGCTAAGCGGTACCGAAAGATGTTCCCCGTCCTTTCCTATTAACCGCCAGTTGCCGTTTGGAATATTTACGGAAAACTTTTTCCAGCCAATTTTGTTATAAAATACCTCGAAGCTTATTTCAGAACTCTGGCCGTATAAGATCCAAAACCTCCCATCCCTATTCTCGCCTACGGAACATCTTAAACGGCTTCGCGAAGGGACCTTTACTTTCAAATATTTATCTTCCAATTCGAGCTCGAAAGCTCTTACTAAAATAAATTCCGTTTGGAAAAAGACATCCTCGTTACTGTTTAAGATTTGTATCTTGCAATTTTGCCACTTAGAAACAGACTTTTGCGGGAAAAACTCTACCAAGTCTATTTCATAGTTAACTTCGGTCATCCGCGCAAGACCTTGTTCCACAAGGGCAGAAAAGCTTTCTGCATAAAGCAATCCACCATTATAGATGAGATGGAAAGTGACATCCTCGCCTAATTTCGACATTGATTTTTTGTTTGCTATCAAAATAGGGGTTCCTCTAGCAACCGGTAAACCGTCTTGTTTCAGTCCTGGATAGTAATTGATGTTTTCCAAAGATATACCGGAATACTGACTGAAAAAATACGTGATTTCTCTTTCTTCCTGATTAAAAAACACTAGCTTGTTTTCCCTACCGTTAAATTCATAAACCCTGTAACCGTAGAGTTGGCATGAATCTCCGCTTATAATTTGGCTAGATGTAGTTTGCCAGTCACTTTTCGCGAGGATATAATAAAAACCATTTAATAATCGGCGACCGTTTTGTGGCCTTCCATTCTCATCAAATACCATGATAGGCTCTAGGGTCAGATCCCAGCTTTCGTGTAAGTTATACCAGCTAAAAGTTACCCCGGTAAAACTGCTATCTGTCAAAGCAATTTCGGTCTTCCCAATCTGTAGCCTCCTGTTTTGAAGCTGATGAGAACACCGGATCGGTTTTTCTTTATTGGAGTAATTTAATGAATACTTTGGAACTTCTATAGAATCACGGGGAGCAGGTATATCTTGGGCGGGAATTTGCAAAATTAGCTGTCTCATCTGGCCATCATAAAGCAGTTCCGGAGATCTAAGGGTTGTCCACTTTAACCGTCTTTGCCTAACTTTAGTGCCTAATCCCCGTTTTGGCAAAACGGATAGTTTACCACCGCGTTGCTTTGCTTTGGGTCGAGCCATAGTGTCCAAATGCTTCAAAGCACCCGACAAGCGATGGTCATTCGCCACCACCCCATCACGGGCGTGACTTTCTAATAGAAATAAAGTAGACTTTATAAACTCCTGAAAAGCAATGGGATTTACTTCACCTAGGCTGGTCAAGGAGGTAGTTAGGACTTGGCGCATAGTTGAATTACCCAATTCATCTTCGTGGTCTAGAAGTTTCTCCCTCTTGATGCGTTTAGCTCTTACATTATCCAAACGCTCAAGCAAATCTATATATTCATCGAGTCGTAAATATCCTTCTTCTAAATTCCCAGCCCCTAATTTGACCATTTCCTTTAGTAAAGCTGCTCGCTTAGCCCTAGTTACTGTAAGCGCGTTTTCACTTGCTTTAAATTCTCCTCGTACTTCTTTTACTTCTATAGTAAATTTCTGAATTTGGCTACCGAAGCCATGTATTATCGTAGTAATCAAAGCTTCAGTCTCTGAATCAGCGGCATTTAAAGGATTGGCTAATGATATTGCACTTTCTTCAAATAAGGCCGAGGCTTCTCTTAACGTGGTTAGTTTTGCTTCGAGTATTTCCAATTTTTTCACGTAATTATTTACTAAATTTTCGTACTTACCTATGTCCCGCCCAAAGGATTCTATTTTTAGACGACTATCCTTGTCTAAGGTAGTGGGGATTTCTAAAGCTTCTATTTCACGCTCTAAAGCAAATTCTTGTTGTCTGAATTGTTCCGCTCCGTCTTTTAACTTAATTTGCTCTTGATCGAAATTAAATAGGTCTGCCCACAAATTGGACAACGACTCGTCAGATAAATCGTATTCTAGATAAGAACCGTATACAGCATTTAGATATCCTAGAAGTTGAGGTGCATAGTGTTCGCTTATGTATCCATGCATGAGAATTGGGGTCATATACTTTTTCCCCTTCCCTTCAGGGGGTGCTTGCAGACCATAACTATTGATGGTTTCCAATAGTAGTTCCCCAAGCCTGGTGCAGTCTTTAGAGTTCTGCTCTAGTTTCATCTCACTGAAAATGGGTTCCCAAAGATTTCCTTCTTTATAATGATAAACCGCCGCCCAAACAAGAAATAACGAAACAGAAAGGGGGCATCTTTGAAGTACTGAATACCATTTCCTTTCTAATGAATGACCTATCAATTCACCTAACTCACTAACTTCTACGCGTGATACAAATAAGTCTCCAAACAATCTAGGATGTTTTCTATTGTACCTTTCGTCAAAACTATCCTCAAATTCTACCAGTCGAGTGCTAATTTGCGATATCATCTATCCTCACCTCCTCCACTGATTAGCTATTTAGCTGATTTGGGTTCTTTTAACCGACTCTGCCTGTAATAAAGAAGCAATTTCATGCAAATTTTGCTTGATGTTAGTTGCTTCCTTTAACTCTTTCTCCCGTTTCGCAGTTTTTAGCTGTAGTGACTTTATTTCTTCTAAGTGCTTGTTTCTTTCTAAAACGAGTTGGTGAATTTTTCGCTCGTGCAGCCTTTCTTGCTCTTCCCACTGTCGCTTTTGCTGTGTAAAACTTAGGTGTAAACTATCAAATTCATCTTTCAATTGTCTGTTTTCTTGCTTTAGTTTACGAACAGTTTGTTTGTGTTCTTGTACCGTAAGACGATAGGTACTTAACTGCTCTTCAAGCTTAGAAATCTGTTTAATTTTTTTCATCATGTCCGTTAACTCAGACTGTCGCTCGGGAAGTTCATGAATAAATACTCTTTCAAACCACTCCGCTAGCTCCAATGCAGCCAAAGTCTTTTCAACGCTTTTTTCTTTTACTTCATCTTCTGGATTTGCACCAGTATCAGCCGGTACTTTCTTAGTTTTATCGTAACTGAATAGTCCCTCGCCCGCCTTTACAATTCGCTCAAAAAGTGGCTGGGAAAGTGGTTTAAGATCTGGAGACAAGCCATGTGATGCAAGCTTCTTTTTTTCGTATTTTTTGAGATCAGGTGCTAATATACCTAAAGGCTTTGGCTCTTCCCATTTCACTTTAGAGGTAATGTCTGAAATTAACGAAAGGTTCTTAGAAAGTTCATTTACAAGCCCAACGTAAGGGCGTCTTTGTTCTTGGGGCACCGTTTTTATCGTCAATCGCCCTAACACACAATTCCGCCCCTTTACCGCACCGTAGATTAAAAGTCGATCACCCTTGCGTAATGAATCGATATTGGGAGTCTCCTTATCAAAAAGCCAAATGTTTTCCTCAAAAAGAATATCGGTGATTTTAGCCGCATCTAGCTCTTCATTACCAATCTTCAGATTGCTTACTATAGCAAGATAATAATTATTCTTCATTATATTCCCCCCAAAAGACACAATTGTCGTTTCAACTTCCGATTACGTCCAAGTAAACTAGCGTAAGAAACTGTATTTTGCTTTTTACAAATACCGGTAATTTTGGTTACAATTTCGTTGCATAGTCCCTAAAATCCTCTATATTATTAGGTTTCCCCGGTGAGTGAAGATATGGAATAGGACATTAGTATCTTTTAGACGAGTCGAAAACGCCAAAAATCTACGTTAGTAACGTAACTATTGCTTTTGCATCATATTAGCTTGAAATAACGAACCATGACTGTTATCATATGATAACAAAACGCTTGCCATTTATAGTAAGATATGTTATTCTAAGTATGTAGTTAGGAGGCAATAAAAATATGTGGAGTTGATATTTTGTCCATATCTAACCGTAGACAGGTGGCCATGTTCTTACTGGAAATGAAAAAGGCCCTACAAGAGCATTCCTTTCATCTGCAAGATAGATCTAAAAACTTAAAAACAATGGCTGCTTTAGGGTATACTA
>JAAYRO010000054.1 GCA_012518735.1 Bacillota bacterium | reverse complement strand
CCGAAGTTTGGACGATTAGTGAATGAAGTTCGTGATAGGTTGGAGGAGCGGTGGCAGCAAAAAGAAACTGAGCTTTTTGAAGCTGAAGAGCAGCGGCGTCTTCTTGAAGAACGGATAGATATAACCCTGCCTGGTAGGCAGGTAGCCCGTGGCTCATTTCATCCTCTAACACAGGTCATTAATCAAGCGAAAGAGATATTCATGGGGATGGGCTATCAGGTTGTGGAAGGACCAGAAATTGAGAAGGATTACTATAATTTTGAAGCCCTCAATATTCCTCCTGACCATCCTGCTCGCGATATGCAGGATACGTTTTTTATTACGGAGGAGCTTCTTTTACGGAGTCAAACATCACCGGTTCAGATTCACGTTATGGAAAAACAACAGCCGCCCATTAGAATTATTGCTCCTGGAAAGGTGTACAGGGCTGATTCAGCTGATGTAACTCACTCACCCATGTTTCATCAAATTGAAGGATTAGTGGTAGATGAGGGGATTACGTTTGCAGATCTCAAAGGCACTCTGCAGTTGTTTGCCGAGCGGATGTTTGGACCTGAAACGAAGACTCGCTTTCGCCCCAGTTATTTCCCATTTACTGAACCTAGCGCGGAAGTGGACGTTTCCTGCATTATGTGCAGAGGAAAAGGCTGTCGTGTATGTCAAGACACTGGTTGGTTAGAAGTCTTAGGATCAGGGTTAGTTGATCCGCGAGTCCTCAAAAAGGTTGGTTATGATCCAGAGAAAGTGAGCGGCTTTGCCTTTGGAATGGGTGTGGAACGGATTGCCATGTTGAAATACGGAATCCATGATATTCGACTGTTATTCGAGAACGATATTCGGTTCTTGTCGCAATTTTCGAACTAAGGGGGAAGTGTAATGCTAGTTAGCTACAATTGGTTAAAAGAATATGTTGATATTCCGTGGGGTCCTTACGAACTAGCAGACCGTCTCACTATGGCTGGTTTGGAAGTAGAGGGAGTAGAGCGGCTGGGACCAGATTTAAAGAACGTTCACGTAGGTAAGGTTGAGGCGGTCAAGGCTCATCCTAATGCAGATAAGCTGACCATCTGTTCTGTAAACGTGGGAGAATTAGGCAGCTATTCTGTAGTATGTGGAGCGCCTAATGTGAAACAGGGGCAGACGGTAGCCATAGCCCTGCCTGGCGCAGTACTGCCTGGTGGATTCAAAATCGCGAAAACCACAATTCGAGATGTGGCTTCCTCTGGAATGCTTTGTTCGGAAAAAGAGTTAGGTATTGGCGAAGATGAATCTGGAATTCTTATACTGCCAGATGATCTGGAAATAGGTCAGTGCTTAGTTGAGGCCCTTGGTTTAGACGATATGATACTGGATGTATCGGTCTATGCTAATCGGCCAGATTGTATGAGTATGCTCGGTGTGGCCAGAGAAGTAGCTGCCATAGGAGGCACCCAAATTCGCTATCCAGCCATTGATTATGTGGAAAATGACCAGCATATTTCTGAGCTTACCAGTGTACAGGTGGAGAATGATAAGAAATGTCCCCGTTATACTGCTAAACTCTTAGGAGATCTCAAGATTGGGTCTTCACCTCTTTGGATGCAGATGAGACTGCGCGCAGCTGGTATGCGGCCCATCAACAACGTAGTCGATGTTACAAATTACGTCATGCTGGAGTTGGGCCAACCACTGCACGCTTTTGACTATAATCAGTTAAAAGAGAATAGAGTTGTGGTTCGAACAGCCAAACCAGGGGAAACTATTGTTACTCTAGATGGAGAAACTCGCACATTAAATGAGTCTATGCTGGTAATATGTGATGCAGAAGATCCGAAGTGTATTGCTGGTGTTATGGGCGGTCAAGACAGTGAGGTAACGGAAGATACTACTACCATCTTATTAGAGTCTGCCAACTTTGAAGCTGTAAGTGTTCGGCGTACTAGTCGAAAACTAGGTTTGGCATCAGAGTCTGCAGTTCGATTTGAAAAGGGAATTGATCCCCATGGTACTGTTTTCGCTGCACATCGTGCTGCCCATCTGCTGGAACGTATAGCCGGTGCTAAAGCATATTCTGGTATTATAGATCAGAGTGCGGTTGAAGACAGAAAAGCAGAAATTGAACTCTGTCCGAATCGTGTCAATGAGCTTTTAGGAGTCAAGGTTCCTAAAGATGATATGATCACCATTTTGAAAGGCTTAGATTTCGAGGTTAAACCTTCCTCTGATACATTGATCGTGACAGTGCCGTCTTATCGCCGTGATATTGAAATCGAGGCAGATTTAGTGGAGGAGATTGCCCGTATTTGGGGGTTTGAGAAAATTCCCACCACATTTCCTGTTGGTGTCACCACTATTGGGGGACAGGGACCGCTGCTTCAATTAAGTGACTACGTTCGAGAGGTCTTAGTTGGTGCAGGTTTGTATGAGGCCCTGACTTATTCCTTTATTCGTCCTGACAGTAACGCTCGCCTCTTACGAAACAAAGAGCCGGAAATGATTAAAATCCAGAATCCTATTTCCGAGGATTTGTCTGCCATGCGCCACTCGCTGCTGCCAGGACTATTATCTGCTGTAAGTACTAATGCCAATCGACAGCAGTCGAGAGCAGCACTTTTTGAGATTGGGTCAGTTTATTTAGGTGAGGTTCCCTTGAAAACTCAGCCTTTAGAAGAGCTGCGTCTGGGAATTGTGTTATGGGGAAATCGTCATGACCTTAATTGGGCTCATCCTGAAGAGAAATTCGATTTCTTCGATGTGAAGGGACTATTAGAACTTCTGTTTCAGTCAATGCCGTTTGAGTGGGAAACGGGACAAAACGATTCACTCCATCCTGGGCGGCAGGGAAGAGTTATCTACAATGGAGAAGAGATTGCTTATTATGGCGAAGTTCATCCGGCTGTACTAAGGAATTTCCGTGTGCCTGATCGAGCCTATGTGGCTGAGGTGCGTCTAGAGCCT
>JAAYRO010000053.1 GCA_012518735.1 Bacillota bacterium | reverse complement strand
TGCTCGACATCCTTTGATCAAAGTAGGTAATGCATCATCGAAACCCCGGGCACCCTTTTTCGAAGCAGGCCATCCCCAAGTGGAATCATGGCGCATACCTGGTGCTCCCAAGATTTCTGCCACCCGTACTTCATCTTTTAAACGTTCAACTTCTGCTTTCCAGTCTCCATTTGATCCCGTAATGAAGTCAGCCCAAATCGTGTAGTTTGCGACTTTGATTCCAGCTGCGTCACATGCTTCGCGCACCCGAGGTGCGAACGAAAGGGGAGTTTCTCCCTCTGGTAAGTTGGGAAAACCAGCGAATTCAATAACATCAAAACCCATTTCTTTCGCAGTAGTAATTATTTGGAAAATATCCAATTTACTCTGACTGAAACTGTAAGAACTTACTCCGATCTGCACAATCTACACTCCATTTCTTTATCTATTCGTCTTTATGGTAACATTTTAGCTACAGCAAAACAATAAGGTTAAGGAAATAACGCATCTAAGCCGCAGGAAAACAGCTTTAAACGACGAAAAACATGATAAACCTCTTTACAGAAAGAAGGGATCATGTTGCTGAGAATCGCTATGCTCAGTACTTGGCATGTCCATGCACCTGATTATGCCGACCAAATCAAAAGACACCCAGAGGCGGAAATCTCCGTAGTTTGGGACAACGATGAGGAGCGGGGACGTGAATTTGCGAAGCAACTAGGCGTACCTTTTGAAAAAGAGTTAGCTTCTGTTCTCTCCGATAAGAACGTCGATGCAGTAGTGGTGAACACTCCTACCAACATGCATCGAGATGTGATTACTGCCGCTGTTTCAGCTGGTAAACATGTTTTCACTGAAAAAGTGTTAACCATCACCAGTAAAGAAGCTAATGAAGTGGCAGAGGTAGTAAAGCAATCGGGTATTAAGTTCGTAATTTCCTTCCCCCACCGAACATTACCTCATAACCTATTTGCCAAAGAGATTCTGGACAAGGGACTTTTAGGGGATATCTCCCTGCTGCGCATTCGAAACGCTCATGCTGGTACAGCCTTAGGCTGGCTCCCTGAGCATTTTTACAACCAAGAGGAATGCGGTGGCGGCGCTATGATTGACTTAGGTGCTCACGGCATGTATTTAGCAGCATGGCTGCTGGGCGAACCACGCCGTATTACAACTATGTTCAATCATGTGACAGGCAAAGAGGTAGAAGATAATGCAGTAGCTGTAATTGAATTTAAAAACAAGGCGATTGCTATTAATGAAACCTCATTTGTCTCTGATCGAAGTCCATTTTCTTTAGAATTGTATGGTACAAAAGGCAGTTTACTGATAGGAGGACCCAATCTCTCTGTTCAGATCAATTCCTCTCTATTAAAAGGCGAAATGGACGGTTGGGTGCAGCCAAGCAGACTTCCTCAAGCTCTGCCAACTCCTTTAGAACAATGGATTGGAGCTATCTTACGAGACGAACCAATTCACTTTACCATAGACGATGCTGTTATGCTTACGCAATTAATGGACGGAGCGTATCGCTCTCATAGGACAGGATGCCAAGTGGTATTCCCACTTGACTAAGGGGGATCCCCAGCCATGTTCCTAGATCTTGATATTTCTCGTTGCTAGGACCTCTACCGCAGGGGTCCTGTCTCCATCGCACGATATCCGTCTTGGAGCCTCCAGCAGCTTGATATCAAAGCCTAAATCTTGGTATAGCTGGAGAACGCGCTCCGTAGCCTGGTTGGACAAAACAACAGGTCCAGAATGCTTAGCCAGCCATTCAGCCAGCCTTACTTGGTCTTCCCACTTGAAATCGTCTTTTGCATATTGGGTGAATTCTACATCATAGGGAGGATCAGCATATACGAAATCATCTCTGCAAAGATGGAGCTCCTGAAAATCACCATTGGTAAACTCCCAATTACTAAACAAAGCTTGATATTCTAAGAAATCACGGGCATAGTTGATCCGTTTATACCGACCAAAAGGTACATTAAACTCACCTTTTTTATTAAACCTGCACAACCCATTAAAGCCTGTCCGATTGAGGTAGTAAAACAGCTCAGCAGCTTCTTTCGATTCTGCGTGGTCAGACATTACTAGTTCGTTGAATCGAGTGCGATGCTGGTAATAGACTGCCTCATCGTTCTTCAACGGTATTGATACTGTCAGACCTCGTTGAACCCAACGGTATAGATTGATCAAATGAGGGTTAATGTCGCTAATTAAGGCCCTATCTGGATTAAGTCCTAATGTTACTGCCAGACCGCCGCAGAAGGGCTCAACCAAGCGCAGATCGCTGTGTCCCTTCCATATTGGTTCAAGGTACGGAACAAGCCACCTCTTACCTCCAGCCCATTTTAATATGGGCTTTAACTCGAATTGTTCAAACATATCAGAGCTCCTTTTCTCTACTATTCGATATGTCTTTTCTTATTCCTTTGATAAAAGAACCTCAGCCCCACCTAACAGAATCTGCCCATATACAGATCAGTAAAGGACTGTTATAATCAACTGAGAAAGGATGATTGCTGTGCGCAGATATTTTATTAACGGATTGTTGGTTCTTCTCCCTGGAGTAGTAACAGTGTATGTGCTTGTCTTTGGGCTTTCAACGATTGACAGCATTTTTGGCAGTGTAATCAAGACACTGGTAGGTTATCATATTCCGGGAGCAGGGACCATTCTCACTATTCTGTTAATTATCGGCACAGGAATGTTTGCGACTAATGTCATTGGGAAACGCATCATCCAATTAGGCGAGAGGATTTTCTTAAAGATACCTGTTTTAAGCAACATTTATCAAGGAGTAAGACAAGCGGTCTCCGCGTTTTCCCGTTCCTCGGATAAACACCAGTTTCAACGAGTTGTGCTTGTGGAATACCCTCGTAGAGGATTGTATTCTATGGGTTTTGTTACAAGTGAAGGAATCCCAGAAATCAATGAGAGCATTCAAGAGGACGCCATTACAGTATTTGTTCCTACCACGCCAAATCCTACTTCTGGATTTTTCCTAGTAGTTCCTGCTCAAGATTGCTTACCCCTAAATATTAGTATCGAAGATGCCTTCAAGACTGTGATCTCTGGAGGCATTATTGGCCCAAATGGGAAAACCTCCCAATCATAGGAGGTTTTTTTATCTACTGTATTTCCTCAAAGACATCTGGACGCTGCATAATGCTAATTCTTGTCAGCGGCCAATACCGCCAAACGGCCCTACCTACGATCAATTCTCGCGGGACAAACCCTACACGACTGAAGCGGCTATCCTCACTGTTATTCCGATTATCACCAAGGACAAAATACGTATTCTCTGGTACCACTTGCGGTGCAAACCCAATTCGTGGTCGAGCACTAATATAATCCTCAGCTATGGGTTGATTATTTACATAAACCGTACCCTGCACAACAGCAACTGTATCACCAGGTACACCAATCACCCGTTTAATAAACTGCTCGCTGGGATCTGCTGGATACTTAAAAACTATAATTTCTCCACGAGCAGGCTCTATGAATCGATAGGAAATCTTGTCCACCAACAGACGTTCTCCATGGTGGAGAGTGGGCATCATCGATTCACCATTTACTGTGTACGCTCGGGCAATGAAGATCATGATAAAAGCAGCGATAATAACAGCGGACCCAACCGTTTCAATTAATTCTCGGATTTCACTTTTGTTTTTTTGAACGACAACTCTCAAAATAACTACCTCCAATAGTGGACTGTATGAGAATTCCACACACTGATGAAAAATCCTGCCTGGATCAAGTCCAGACAGGAATGGGAAAATGTGCTTTTATGAAAGTTTCCAAAAACAAGACTTCGTTACCTGCTTATACAGTTTTATGTGCTCCCGAAAAGCCTCCTCGTTATGAGTACGTAAAGCCTCATCAATTTCATGTTTCAAAGTAATTGCCAGCAAAACCAAATCAATCTGGTCCCGAATAAAAGCGGCAAAGCCAGGTGGTAAGCTGGAATCTGGCACGATCTCAGTAGGCAGTGCCGCCTGTTCATACCATAGGGGGATGGGTCCTTCGAAAACAAACTGAACATACAAAGTCCCTGAGAAATTCTGCAGTACCTCAATGGCTTCTAAAGGTTCATGAATCAGAGTTTCCCGGCTTTTCCGCCTATCTTTAACCAGCCGACCATTGACTAGCGTTATGTGTTCTGATTCTACCGCTCCCAATTCCAGTTCAAAGCCTGTTCCCTCTGTGCCAGCCTGGGCAATGAGCATTGTGTTTGATAAGTAATCTCGAGCAGTCACAAACACAATCCTCTCCAACAAATCCTCTTGGGTCAGCAGTCTCTCCAGAAGATACTTGCTCATTCGATGTTTGAGTGGAGTTTTACTAAATCGCCGAATCACATACTCATTACCGGATATGATGACCATCCCCCCCTCTTTAAAATGAGGATCACTACAATATATGCAGAACGGCTGTTTCAGAATGACATCGAATGAATTTCTCCTAAATTTGAAGGCACAAACCATCATACGCAAGTTGAACATGGGACGGCAGGGCAGCATTTACCTGTTCATGGTCTAAGA
>JAAYRO010000052.1 GCA_012518735.1 Bacillota bacterium | reverse complement strand
TGAAATAAGAAAGTGAAATAAGAAAGCAAAAAGAGTCTTGTTCAGCAGAACAAGACTCTTTCTTTTCAGTTTCCCTATTTAGAGACGTTCAACGTTCGCAGCTTGTGGTCCACGGTCGCCTTCGACGATGTCGAAGGTTACTTCGTCACCTTCGTTAAGTGTCTTAAACCCGGTTCCTTGAATCGCCGAAAAGTGTACGAATACGTCGTCTCCATCTTCCCGTTCAATGAACCCAAAACCTTTTTCTGCGTTAAACCATTTTACTTTGCCAGTCATTCATTGGCCTCCTAAAAATATACTAGTCAAAAGCCTAAACTACGCAAACAGCCAAAATTCCTTGCTTGATTAAACTAGAACTAGAGGCCACATATGTTCGCTTCATTTAACTTCTTAACTTTATTCATTTTAACATACACTCAATAGGCTGTCAACCAGTGAAAAACGTTTTTAGACTTATTTTCTCTTTTACATGTAGTAAGGCAGAAGGGATTTAGTGCCTTAGTGTGGAATTGGTTTTTCGGGAAACGTTTCCAGATATTCGTAGAGATATGTTCTGGAAATAATAATAGACAAAAAGCGACAGGAGTGGTGGATATGGTGATAGATAGACGTACTGCAGAGAAATATCGGCCTGGCAGATACCCTCATTTTCTTAACTGGCCGGCCAACAGAGATATATTTAAGAATCCTCCCGATGACTTTCGTCCAGCTGCATATTGGTTTTGGAGTCGTGAGGTTAATACAGAAGATTTCCGAAGTAAACTTCAAGAAATGCGGGACGCAGGTTTGGTAAGCTTTTGGATCCAGCCTCGTTTAGGTTATCCTATAGAGAAATACTTGTCAGAAGAGTACTTTGTCCAGTATAGAGCTGCTTTAGATATTGCAGCGGAATTGGATATGTATGTTGGGATTTATGATGATTATAACTGGATTACAGGACACTGTGGAGGACGGACAGTTAAGGGTCATGATGAATTTCGAGAGAGCCAAATATTTTGGGTAGAAGTTCCCTTAGAAAATGGGCTGCCCCAAGGACCTGTTGAGATCAGCGGAATTAAGAACCTTCTGGCCATGGGACATAAAGAAGCTATGCCTTGGTTGTACGAGGGTGGAGAGTACTGCTGGGGTGAATGGAAGTTCTTGCGAGCTTTTACTTATGAACGTGATCAAGAGATCCTTTGTAATACTGTGAAGAATGTTACAGGGCAGATTGGCCTTGACTCTGTTGAGAACAACAATTGTAAATTTACTGCAGAAGGGTCGTTCAATAAGGAGGCCACTCACCTTATGGTGGTCGCATCTGCACGCTGCTTAAGTTCACGCATGATCGACTACTTAAGTTATGGAGCAGTGAAGCGATTTATTGAAGTAGGGTATGATCCGTATTACGAAAACTTGCAGGATTACTGGGATATGATTTGGGCCATGTTTATTGATGAACCATATACTGGTTTATATAGATGGGACCAAATGACAGGCGATCTAGGAACAGCCCTTATGTATAACGAAGATTTTCTACAGGAGTTTCAAAAAAATCGTGGTTATGATATTTTAGACCGATTCTATGCCTTGATATTTCCAGCAGGGTCTAAGACAGATCGATGGAGAAGTCAGTTCTATGAGAGTTATGCCGAACGAGTTCAAAGGACGTTTTTTGCTCAGCTGCGGGCATGGTGTAATGAGCATGGGGTGAGATTGGTTGGGCATGAATTAATGACTCAACTGAACGGTCATTGGGGTTTTACTACCACAAGCGGCTTTGATGTGGTAGCCAATTTCGGCGCCGATTATTTCGGCATGGGCAGATTTAAGGATACTTCAGTGACAGACTCAGGCTCGTTTGATAAGAATCTGTCGGCAAAACTAGCCAGTTCTATAGCCCACGTTTTGGGCAAGAACGGTTCTATGCTGGAACAGTACACGCCAGGCTTTGAGACGGACAAAGATGCGCCTTCAGCTCGGGGCGATTGGAATGTGTCAGCCCATATGGTCAAACATCAGATGGATTTTTATGCGCTGCAGGGTTTATCTCAATTTCTTTGGCACGGTTATTTTCAAAGTAATGACACAACAGAGGATAATCGGGCCTTGTACTCTCAAAGGTTTGATTTCCCTCCAGGAATCAACTACGAGCCTTGGTTCCGATATTTTAACAATATGGCCCAACGGAATGCCCGTCTTGCTTATTTCTTGAGTCTAGGAAAACACAAAGCACCTGCTGCTGTTTTGTATCCTCTCAGAACCTATTGGAGCAAGGGGCGAGCCCATCTGTTTTCTAGAGAAGGAGCCTTTCTAAACGAAAACCTCAACCGCCTTCAGTGTGATTACGACTTAGTAGATGAGGAAAACCTTTTAGAAGCGGAGATCGAGGATGGGGCTTTAGTTCTGCGAGATGAACGGTATGAGCTTTTGGTTCTACCAGCAGTTTCCACTCTGCAGGACGAAAGGGTCGTGGAAAAAATCGAGGATTTTGCTCGAGCTGGTGGAGCCATACTGTTCAGCGGCGGTCTGCCTAATGCAACACAGGCTGGAGGGCAGGATGAAAGTATTTCAAAACGTCTAAGAGACCTTGTTGGTGGACGAGTGGTCTATTTAGAAACACCCCTATCGGAAATGGAAGATGGGCTTGCAGTACTTGATTCTGTCTTAACAAATCTGGGAGTACGTTCTCTCCACATAATGGCTAACGATGTTCGGGAATGGGGCACTTTCTACTGCCTTAGGGAAGACAGCCATGGGTATTACTTAGGTATTTTAAGTGATGGAGCTGAGGAAAAAGCCATTCAGGTTGTCTTACCTGATGTTTGGGGGCTGCCTGAATTGTGGGATATTGATACAGGAGAAACATCACCCTGGGTTCAACATGAACAGACCAAAGAGGGATTAGTTATTTCCCTAACCCTGCCGCCATGGGGAGTGGGCTGTCTGCGGATTAAGAAAGGGTGCTCCGGTTTGCAGCTGAGTACAAATGGGAAGGTAGTTTGCTCTGAACAACAGGCGGCTGGTGAATGGATTATATCCTTAGAGGTGGAAGATAACCAAGCCTGTTCTGCTGCACTTCGGAATCTGCCATCAGATAGTGTTCTCTCCATAATAGAATTGGGTAAGGAAATACCTGTTGATTTGATTTATGATAAAGATACTGTCCAATTCCAGATTCCCCATCGGAAGCTGCCAGATGGTGTGTCTGCAAGTTCTAGTTGGGATCTTGTTACAGAAGATGGCCGTACCCTTGCAGTCTCCAGTGACTGCGGCTGGGAAAAGCAGGGATTACCAGACTACAGTGGTGGAGCCACCTACAGCCAGATAATCAATATTCCAGAAGAACTTGTTTGTGAACATCTCCGCCTCGTTCCTTCATCCGTATACCATACAATGGAGGTTAAGCTTAATGGGGAGGAGCAGGGAGTGAGGGCGTGGCCACCTTACGAATTACCCATTGGAAATGTGAAGCCCGGCATGAACAAAGTGGAAGTATTTGTAACCAATACGGCAGGGAATGCCATGTACGATGGTACACATTATGATGTAGAGCCTAAGGCACTTTCTGGAATCGTCGGACCAGTTAGGCTCAAGCCGTATCGCCTTATTACTCTGAAGATCTCCAACCCGTAATAAAATAATGGAGGATTTTCCTAGTATTAGGAGAAACATCTTCGTAAAGGTCTAGACTGGAGTTGGTTGTATGGAGAAAGGTTCTAGTTCTCGTAAGGTCTTAGCGGCCGTAATAGCTTTGGCTCTCCTATCTGTGGCTGGTAATGCAGTAGTGATTTGGGCAGTCCGTCAAGAACAGTCTAGTGTTGCTGTAATCCAGGAAACTACTGCTGATTCAAGTGCTGCAGTTCCA
Organism: Bacillota bacterium; assembly: GCA_012518735.1. Lineage (GTDB taxonomy): Bacteria > Bacillota > Limnochordia > Darwinibacteriales > Darwinibacteriaceae > JAAYRO01. Next base: position 11,215 of record JAAYRO010000052.1, on the reverse strand, counting down.
AGAGTGGAACGAAAACTGGCAGATTTAGAAGAGATTGTCATGAGTATTAGGGAGAATTTAGGCAGCACAGAAGCTTACGATGATACGAAGATTTTGGAGCAGCTTGCGAAGATGGAAGGGAGTATCAAAGAATCTGGTCCTGACTTGTCTGGAACAGAAAAACGATTAGCTGCACTAGAAGCGGCTGTTGCTTCCAATGGAGCGGAGTTAGATTTAATTCTCCTCCACCTCGCAGAGATTAAGTCTCTCCTTGAGGAGAGTAAAGAGCAGGATGATGAAGATGGGGAAGGTGTTCCTGTCTTTGCTAGAATCCCAGATTTGGGTGATTCAGCTTGTGATGAGGTGAGGTTGACTGTGATGCGGGGAGATACGGTTTGGGATTTGGCTTGTCACTTTGAGAACCCACCGAGTGCCGCCTTTATTCAGAAAATCTTGGAGACCAATCAGATCATGGATCCTAGAAAACTCCGAGTTGGTCAGGTGCTGGTTATTCCAAATAAATGATAAAAAAGACACCCCGCTGAGACGGGGTGTTTTACTAGGAGGACGTGGATCCATGAAACCAATGGTAATCGTTGATACAGATCTAGGATTAGATATGGATGATGCAGTGGCTTTGGCTCTTCTTATGGCATCGCCTGAGGTCCATTTATGTGGAGTTACAACAGCGTTTGGCGACTGTATCAAACAGGCCCAATTCATCATGGAGATGATGAGGGTGATGCAGTTATCCATTCCGGTCATTCCAGGAGCTAGACAAGGGCTGCTAACCCCTCGAGATACCAGCCTAGATTACAGAGCCACAGAGGGATTTTTAGATCCTTACCTTGAGTGGACAGATCCAGGAGTGAATGCCGGTGAATTTATGATTGACATGATTCGCCACTATCCTGGAGAGATCACTTTGTTGGGAATAGGCCCCTTAACTAATATAGCACTGGCTTTACTCAGAGAACCAAGTATTGATCAGCATATTCGGGAGATTGTGATTATGGGTGGTGTCCACCGTACAGGTGGCAGGGGTTTAGGGCTGCCTTTGGTGGAATACAACATAGAATGTGATCCAGAAGCTGCTCAAATCGTTCTTGCTGCCCGTTGTCCCATTCGGCTTATTACTTTAGATGTCACTTGTGAGACTATCTTAACTCCTGTCCATGCCCGTGCCATTGAAGAGAGTGATTTTCCCTTAGGTTCTTTATTAGCTAGATTAGCTTATCGATGGTGGGATTTTATTGGGCGGGAAGGAAGTCCCCTACATGATCCTTTAGCAGCTGCTTCTTTGTTTATGCCTGAATTAATAGCTTTTGTTCCTGCAGCTGTCCAGATTGAGCGGCGAGGTCGCTTTACTCGCGGCATGACTGTTGTTCGCCAAGATGAGGATTCTCATATTCAAGTGAGTGTAGATGTAGACTCTTCAGCATTTATGAAGTTCTTTCTAAAGAGATTTGTAAATTAGCCGATGTTAATATTGAAGCTAATTGCGATTATGGCATACTTGAGGTGATGAGAATGAGGATTTCAGGATTGTCTTCGGGGATAGATACTGAGGCTCTTCTTGATGATATTATGGCGGCAGAACGGATTCCTGTAGATCGGCTGTTCCAGCAGAAAGTGAGAATGGAATGGAAACGAGACGCTTACCGCGATGTAAACGGGCAGCTTCTTCGTCTCCGAAATCTAGCCTTTGACATGACGCTGCAGGGAACTTATCAAAGGCGGACAGCAGCTTCTTCCCATGAAAGTTTGGTTTCTGCAGAGGCTTCTGGCAACTCCATTGATGGTAGTTTTAATATTGAGGTCAAAAGCCTCGCCACTTCTGCCACATATGTTTATAACGTGGCGGGATTGGTAAATGAGGACGGCAAGTTCGTTCTAGAGGGAGAAACACGTACCATCGAGTTTGAAGGTGTTGAGGGAACCGAAACCATTACTATTACTGAAGATGATACAATAGAGACCTTTGTAAATACAATTAACCAAAACAAGAATCTTGGGTTTAGTGCTTTCTATGATGAGAGTACAGGTAAAATCGCCTTTACAACAAAGGAAACAGGTGCAGATGCTAAAATTGAAGTGGTTGAAGACGAATTGGGATTTTTTGAACAGCCGCTTGAAATAGCAGGTAAAGACGCTAGTGTAGTGATTAATGGAGTAGAAACTACCCGGGCATCTAACACTTTTGAGATTAACGGAACCAGAGTCACACTCCATGAAGCACGTGAAGGAACGACGGTTCGCATTAATGTTACCCAAGATGTAGACGCCGTCTATGATAAGATTAAAGAGTTTGTCGATTTGTATAATGAAATTGTGGGTGAGCTGAATCTGCGGATACGAGAGCCTGTTAATAAAGACTACGGGCCCTTAACCGATGCTGAAAGAGAAGCCATGTCGGAAAAACAGATCGAGCGGTGGGAAGAGGCTGCTAAGAGCGGACTGCTTCGCTCAGACCGTATGGTCTCTGGAATCCTATCAGAATTACGGATGGCTTTCGGTGCTGTGGTGAAGGGAATAGAGGGTAAGTCCAGCCTAGGTCAGATGGGAATCAAGACAGGTTCGTGGTATGAATATGGGGTTCTTCATATTGATGAGGCGAAGTTAAAGGAAGCTCTACAAGAGCATGGAGACGAGGTTGCGGCCCTCTTTACTAATAACGGAACAGGCGAGGGCGAACTGGGATTAGCTCGACGCATTACAAAGGTATTAGATGATGGGATGGAGAGGATCGTTTCCACGGCCGGGAAGGCAAGTATTCCATATGACCAGAGCTATCTTGGAGAGCAGATACGGCGCTACGAAACACGCATTGATGATATGGAAGAACGTTTAGCCCGTGTAGAACAGCGTTATTGGAACCAGTTTATCGCTATGGAGAAGGCCCTTAGTGAGCTTTATGCTCAGAGTGATTGGATGTACCAGCAGCTCACGGCCTTACAGGGCTAGGGTGAGAGAGATGACATATGATGCTGCTCAAGAATTCCTGGGAGCCCATGAACAAAAGCTGCTGTTGTATGAACAGATGGAGCTGTTGAGTACTAAATTAGAAGAGTTTTCCGATCCAGCCAAACTGCAGACGGACGAGCAATTGGCCGCATTTCAAGCCCTTCTCCATCGAAGGGGAGAGTTGATCCGTCAAATCGAGCAGATTGATGAAGACATCCATGAGCTTGAAGAACGTGGGTTTGTATCACGAAGTGACGCTGATTTGGATAGAATCATAGACTCGCTGCGGCAGATTGGTCAGAATATCCACGAAAGTAATGTTAGGCTTGGAGCCTTTTTAGAAAAGCGCGTAGCTGAGCTGAAGCAGGAGACAAAGAAAGTGCAGGAAGGGCGCCAATCGAGTCGGGCCTATACTAAGAAAGATGATTTAGGAGAAGGTTTCTTTATCGACAAACGGCGTTAGGTCATTAAGCCAGGGACTTGTCCCTGGCTTAACTATATTAAGCAGGAACCTTGAGGTGTCATACCGAAGTTAAAAAAAGGAATATATTGTTTGAACAGAAAGCGAGGTTTTGTGGTGGGTTTCTTGTTAGGTTTGGACATTGGAACTTCTGGTGTAAAGGCCTTGCTGGTCAAAGAGGCTGGTGAAGTCGCCGGAAGCGTTACTGTGGAATATCCTCTGTATTCACCTCGGCCAGGTTGGACTGAGCAGAATCCAGAGGATATGTGGAAAGCCTCGGTGGAAGCTATCCGAGGGGTACTTTCAGAATATTCGGTTAAGGGCGATCAGGTTTTGGGTGTGGGACTGTCTGGTCAAATGCACAGCTCAGTTTTCCTGGATGAGAGCTGTGATGTTATTCGACCAGCCATTCTCTGGAATGACGTTCGAACTAGTGCTCAATGTCAGTTCATTCGGGATTCTGTTGATCCAGAACTGTTATTCCAAGAGGTGTGCAATCCTGTTTTAGAAGGCTTTACCTTACCTAAGCTTTTGTGGTTACGGGATAATGAGCCCCACAACTTTGAAAAAGTTCGTTGGCTGATTCTGCCAAAGGATTACGTGCGATTCCGCCTTACTGGGAACATTCATATGGAAGTTTCTGATGCAGCAGGTATGCTCATGATGAATGTCCGCAGTCAGACTTGGTCCAAGGCAGTATTAGAGAGCCTTGATCTTTCTGATGAAATTCTGCCTCCTATCATTCAGTCGTCTCAAGTAGCAGGTACGATTACTGGGGAAGTGGCTGACCTTACAGGACTGAAGGAAGGTACTCCTGTAGTTGGTGGGGGAGCAGATAATGCGTGCGGTGCTGTCGGTTCTGGTGTAGTGAAGCCAGGTCGAGGATTTGTAAGTCTCGGAACGAGCGGGGTTGTCTTAGCCCATCTTGAACAGCCTAAACTAATTACTACAGGCACGATTCATATGTTCAACAGCTGTGTTCCCCAAGAGTTTTATATGATGGGTGTTATGCTGTCTGCCGGTTTATCCTTGAGCTGGTTCAGGGAGCGGATTGGGCGAAAGTTTGATTCTTATGATGCTCTTACAGCTGATGCAGCAGAATCATCACCAGGCAGTCGTGGACTTGTCTTTCTCCCTTACTTAACAGGTGAGCGCACTCCTCACGGCGATGCTAATGCAAGAGGGAGCTTTGTTGGATTGAGTGCCGCCCACACACAGGGTGATCTAGTCCGTGCTGTATTAGAAGGCGTAGCTTTTGCACTGCGCGATTCAGTCGAACTATTACGTTCTGCTGGTTGGAATGGAACCGGACTGCGGGCCTTAGGCGGAGGAGCAAAGTCACTTCTTTGGAAAGAGATAATTGCCAGCGTTACTGGCTTAGCCATTGAAGAGTTGAATATTGATGAAGGTCCTGCTTTTGGAGCGGCGATTTTGGCAGGTGTTGGTGCTAATGTGTACGGGAGTGTTCCAGAAGCGTCCGATTCAATAGTTAAGGTAATCGATGCTGTTGAGCCTAACCCTGAATGGGAGAAAGTTTACGGGGATATGTATGAGGTGTATCGGGGATTGTATCCAGCTCTAAAGGGCAGCTTTGATCAACTTGTGACCTTCCAATAGACAGTTAAGAGGGAATAAGGGTGGACTATTATTTCGGATTTGCAAGAGAATTGTTGGAGAAAGGGTTGGCTTGTGAGGCCGACCCTTACGGGTCCCATAATCTATATGATATGATTGTTCAGTTTAGTGATGATGTGGACTTTTACTCTAGTCAGGCAGGACAAGTCGGAGGTAAGGTGCTGGATTTAGCATGTGGTTCTGGCCGTATCCTTAAGCATTTGGTTGAGGAAGGAATCGATGTGGTCGGTTTAGATTTGTCTGGGGAAATGCTTCAGCTAGCTCGCAAGAAACTTGGAGATTGTGCCGACCAGGTAGAGCTAGTTCAGGGAGATATGAGGAGCTTTTCGTTACCCTATCGTTTCAACCTAATCATGATTCCATACTGTTCGTTAATATATATGAAAAGTGATGAGGAGCGCCTTGCTGTTTTTGAGAGATGTTATGCTCACCTGAACCCCGGTGGACGTCTCATTTTTGATTTCCTCGCTGGTGAGGTTTTGGAGGGTGAGTCATGGCCAACTCTGGCATTACAGGGTATTCACCCTTTTACAAATGAGATCCTTCTCAGTGTGGTTCAAATTAAAGGGTTAGCATCTGATTTACGTCTCTTAAATCAAATCGACTATCGTTTGGGACTGAATTCTGAAGGAACCAGCCAGGTTACAGTTCAGCACAGCGTGGAAGCGGTTGTACGCCCCCATCGGATTCAAAGGCTGTTAGAACAAACAGGCTTCGTTGTCAAAGGTATATACACCAACCATACCTTAAAGAAATATGATAATGGGGAAGAGTGTTTGATTATTGCCGAACGCCCCCATTAGTGAAAGAACAAGAAGGATTTTCTCCTCAGGCTAAAGAATGTGTCTGGAGGGATTATCCAATGTTTTCCATGCTGTGGAGGGAGGAGTGGCTTTGAAACAAGAAGATCAGGGCTATGACGTACATAATCGAATGGAAGAAGTGGCAGTCTTAGTTGTAAAAAAGGTGGTAGAGGAGGATAAAAGTGCCTGCACATGTCCTCGGTGCCAGTTAGATATGGAGGCATTGGTGCTGAACGTTTTACCACCAGACTATGTAGTGTTAGAAAACGGAGCCCCAGTGGGTAAATCGCTAATTACTTCCCTCGACATCCTTGAACGAGAGCTGTTTCACCATGCCTTGGCAGGTGCATACCGGGCTTTAGATATTGTTAAGAGTGCACCTCGTCATGGTGATGATGTTGAGATTTCACTCCGCAACTATACGGAGGACATGATCGTTCCCACGCTCCAGGAGATTTTGAAACACCGTAAGACTGAGTGTACATGTTCTGAATGTCTGAGTCGGGTCATGATGTATGCTCTAAACGATCTGAAACCTAAGTATACTACAACGGCTAAAGGAGACGTTTATGCTCGGGTGGATGAGATAGATGCCCGGCACTTGGCAAAGGTTTATGCAGCCCTTTATGGAGCCTTTGAGCATGTGGAGAAAGACGGCTGTCATCTTTAACAAACATGTTAAATGGCGTCCCACCGTTTAACAGTGGGACGCCTCCTTTCTAGCTGAGTTTACGGATGTACTTCTTTATGTCTTCCACTACTGTGGAGTTCGTTAGTTTTTCCACAGAATTCCAAAACTGAGCGGTGGGGTCAGGACCTAAGAAATCACTAAGTAATTTATCACCAGAATTATTCCAGATGGTGACTTTAAGATGGCCGCCTTTGTTGCGAATTCGGACAAAATAATCACTGCTGTCAAACATGATGTTCATCAGGGACTCCTCCTTTCTTATATGATACATACTTCCCTTTGAAACAAAAAAATCCTGCGGCAGATTATGGGAGCTTGGATTGTAAGAAAGGGGTTCACAGGTATGGCGTACGATCTAGAACAAAAAAGAGTTTTTAGGAACACCTTGGAGATAAAGGTTCAACGAATGTTCGGTCGAACGCTTCGAAACGCTTCACAAGATCAGGTTTATAGGGCCATCTCCCAAGTTGTAGCTGATATGGTTAAGGAGAAATGGGCTTATTCTCGAGAGCTTATGTACGATTACCCAGAACGGGAGCTCTATTACTTATCAATGGAGTTTCTGATGGGGCGTGCCCTAGGTAACAACTTGATCAATCTAGAGATTGAAGATTTGGCAGCCCATGTCTGTACTGATCTAGGATTAGATTTGGAGGCAATTCGGGAAGCAGAGCCTGACGCTGGCTTGGGCAATGGCGGTCTAGGGCGCTTAGCTGCTTGTTTTATGGATTCTCTGGCAACCTTAGGCTTGCGAGCTCACGGCTGCGGCATTCGCTATGAATATGGCCTGTTTAAGCAGGGAATTATTGATGGTTATCAGGTTGAGATACCAGACCCTTGGTTAGAAAACGGGAACAGTTGGGAAATAGCTCTGCCTGAGGAATCGGAGATTGTGAAGTTTGGTGGATTCGTGGAAACCCGTGAAGAGAATGGCCGCTTAGTCTACGAACACAAAGGCTATCAATCGGTGCGGGCTGTTCCGTATGAGATTCCTGTCTTAGGTTACGATTCGAGTGTTGTGAATTCTCTCAGACTATGGGCGGCCCGGGCCACGAAGTATCTTGATATGGCCCTTTTTGGGCAGGGCAGGTATAGGGATGCTTTAGAAGAAAAAGAGCTGGCTGAAGTCATTTCCAAAGTCCTCTATCCAGAAGACAATCATCCGGAAGGAAAGGCACTCCGGCTAAAACAGCAGTATTTTTTCGTCTCTGCAAGTATGCAGAGTATTGTTCGTACTTATAAGAAGCAGCATGGACCAAAGATTCAGGATTTCTCCAAAAGGGTGGTTGTTCATATTAATGATACCCATCCTGCCCTTGCCATTCCCGAATTGATGCGAATTCTTTTGGATGAGGAAGGGCTTGGTTGGGAAGAGGCTTGGACTATTACGAAAAGTACTTTCGCTTACACGAACCACACCATTATGGAAGAAGCTTTAGAACGGTGGCCTCAGGACCTATTTCGAGACTTACTGCCGCGATTGTGGGATATTGTTTATGAGATTAATGAGCGCTTCTGTGCTGATCTATGGAAACGCTATCCTGGTGAGTGGGATAGAATCGCGCGTATGGCTGTTATCAGCGACCGAGAAGTAAAAATGGCCAATCTCTGTATAGTGGGATCTTTTTCAGTTAACGGAGTGGCTCAACTGCACACAAATATCCTTACAAACAAGGTATTTAAGGATTTTTACGAGTATTTTCCGGAGAAATTTATCAGTATTACCAATGGGATTACATTTCGCCGTTTCCTCCTAAAATCTAATCGAGGTCTTGCTGCATTAATCACTGATCAGATTGGAAATGGTTGGATTAAGCATCCTAGAGAACTGGAAGGATTTAGAACTTATGCCAACTGTCAAGAGATACAAGACGAGCTGGCTCGCATTCGTCACAGCAACAAACTTGCTCTAGCTGAACACATAAGTGAGCAGAACGGCATTCTTGTAGATCCCTATTCCATTTTCGATGTGCAGATCAAGCGCCTTCATGAGTATAAACGACAGTTATTGAACGTGCTTCATATTCTGTATTTGTATAATCGTCTATTAGATGATCCAGAATTACCCATTTCTCCTCGGACCTTTATTTTTGGGGCGAAAGCGGCTCCAGGATATAGAATGGCAAAACTCATTATAAAGCTCATTCACGATGTTGGGGAACGAATCAATAATGACAGCACTATTCAAGATAAGCTGAAAGTGGTCTTTCTAGAAAATTATCGAGTGTCCTTAGCTGAGAAAATCATTCCTGCTGCCGATGTGAGTGAGCAGATCTCAACTGCTGGAAAAGAGGCGTCTGGAACTGGCAATATGAAGTTTATGCTGAATGGGGCCTTGACGGTAGGAACTCTTGATGGAGCAAATGTGGAAATTGATCAGGCTGTTGGCAGAGAGAATATCTTTATTTTTGGATTGACGTCTGATGAAATCAGTAAGTACTATCAAGATGGCAGATATGCACCGTATGAATTGTACCTGAGTGATCCCTTTCTAAAGCAGGTATTGGATCAATTAGTGAATGGATTTATTAACAAGGAGTATCCTGATTTGTTTCGCGAGATTTACCACGGTTTGCTATACGGTCATGGCGGCATGGCTGACCCATATTTTGTGTTGAAGGACTTTAACAGCTATGTAGAGGTTCAAGAGGAAGTAGGTAGGCAGTACTGCCAGCCTAAGATTTGGTGGAGAAAGGCTATTTTAAATATCAGCAGTGCCGGTTACTTTTCTAGTGACCGAACAGTTATGGAATATAACAATCGCATCTGGAAATTGGGCTAACTGAAAAGGAGGATTTTCATGAAGAAACTACCAATTGGACTGCAGCTCTATTCATTACGGGATGCAGCAGCGGAAGATTTCGTAGGTGTTCTCAAGACAACAGCTGAACTAGGTTATGAAGGGGTGGAATTTGCCGGTTACGGTGGATTGTCTAGTGCTGAAATGAAGGAGTACTTAGACCAATATGGGCTGAAGCCTGTGAGCAGTCACATTTCCTATGATGAACTCACTGCCAATTTTTCTGAAATCATTGCGTATAATAAGGAAATAGGGAGCAATACCATAGTATGTCCAGTCCCTCCCCAGGGGTTTGAACAGAGCATAGAGAATTGGAAAACTTTTGCTCGACAGATGACTGAATTGGGCAGGAAATGTGCTGATGAAGGCTTTCGGCTAGGTTATCACAACCACAGCTTTGAGTTTCAGAAGTTTGATGGATTGTACGGTCTGGATATTTTCTATGGCGAAGCAGATCCGGAGTACGTTTTTGCCCAGTTGGATCTAGGTTGGGTGATGCACGGTGGAGAGAACCCAATTGAATATCTAAGGAAATTCAAAGGTCGGTGTCCTCTTGTTCATGTAAAGGACTTTGATGCCTCCAAGGAGCAGACGGATGTTGGCTGTGGTGAGCTGGACTTACCTGGTATTATCCGAACAGCTCATGATGTTGGTGTAGAATGGTTGATCCTTGAAACGGAGGTATACAAGGTTTCGCCTGTAGAAAGTGTGAAGGTTGGCCTTAAGAATCTCAAGGCTGCACAAGAGTAGACGTTTGCTGAGCCGGTTTCGACCGGCTTTTTTTATTGCTCAAATATTCTCGCCCAGCCAAGGATATAATACATGAAAAGTAGGTTCATAACTGGAGCGGTGAGTATGAGAGGATTTTGGCAGATGCTTCGTCAAACCAAGTCAGACTTAGTATGTGATCTGGCCCTATCTAATTCATTGGAGCGGAACTTAAGACTGCTGAAAGAGGAAGTTTTCAGTGATGATGATACGATCATTTACCGAGAGTTCACAACAGATCAGCCTCGACCTCGCCGCTGTGTTTTGGTGTCTGCTGATGGCATGACCGATCATGTATTTTTAAGCGATTATGTGGTTCAAGCAGTGATGTACACTCCTATTCCACCACGGTTTGTTGGAAATCAGGTAGTAGAATATCTCATGGAGAATGTTATTGTTGGTGATGAAATAAAAAGGGAACAGTATCTCTCGAAAATTGCTGATTCTGTCCTAGAGGGCGATGCAGCACTGCTCCTTGAAGGGTGCAACTACGGTATTATTGTCAGCTCTAAAGGATGGCCGAAACGAACTATTGCTGAACCTGTATCTGAGAGTGTAGTTCGAGGTCCTAGGGAGGGTTTTACAGAAGCCTTGACAGTAAATATCAGCCTCCTTCGACGTCGAATTGGAACTCCTATGCTGAAGTTTAAGTACTTATTTCTGGGCATCCAGACTAAGACTAAGATTGCCATTACGTATGTGGAAGGTGTTGCTTCACCAGCTGTTGTAGAGGAAGTAATCAAACGTGTTAGTGAAATAGAGATTGATGGGATATTAGAGTCAGGGTACATTGAAGAACTCATTAGGGATTCGCCTCTATGTCCATTTAAAACTGTTGGTCATACTGAAAGGCCTGATGTTGCTGCTGCCAAAATGCTGGAGGGTCGTGTAGTCATATTGGTTGATGGTACACCTTTTGTACTAACGGTTCCATACATATTCGTTGAGGCCTTTCAAGCAAATGAGGATTACTATAAGCACTTTGCTATTGCTTCCGTAGATCGATTGATTCGGTACCTTTGCTTCTTTATTACTACAAGCACACCGGCTGTTTACCTATCCTTAATCACTTACCACCACCAGCTCATTCCTACACCATTAATCTTAAGCATATC
>JAAYRO010000051.1 GCA_012518735.1 Bacillota bacterium | reverse complement strand
GCCTCAGCCAACTAAAACCCGTTCCTACAACAATACTCTGGGGGATCTGGGTCTGAATCTCTCTAGCTAAACCCAATAACCGCACCACACCTTTGAGAGGTCTTTCTGGTGGTAGATAACCAAACCGACCAGGTTGGTCATAGGGCCGACTGATATGGGGCGTTAGATAAGGAGTACTGGCTGTTACATTAAACAAACGTACACCCAGGCTCTCCAATTCTTGAACAAACCTGACAGGTTCTGTTAAGTCCGGTTCACCTCGGGAATCAGTGCCCCAGCCGTAAGGATAAGGAATGGCGTCATGGACATTGAGGCGGATAGCAAGGTCAATATCTGCTTCCTTCTTGATCGCCTTCATAACGTTCTTGAAGAACTGCGTCCGATTGGCGTAACTACCTCCATATCGACCTGTTCTTTCATGAGCACCCAAAAGTTCAGACAACAAGTAACGATGGCATCCTTTAATATCTACCGCATCAAACCCAGCTAAAGCACCTAGTTTAGCCGCCTGGAGGTAGTCCTCACTAAGTTGATCCAGCTCCTCATCAGTCATGACTGGATAATCAGGACTCAAACCAGTCTTTTTGTCCAAGACCTCGTAATGAGACACTATCTGTTTATGAATACCGAATCGACCAGAATGGGTAAGCTGAAGAACAAGATAGGGGTCATGCCCCATAGATTCTTTGGCCAATTGACGAATAGTCTCAACCAAATCTCTAAATTGTCCTGCATTGTTTGGGGTAATCATTAACTGTCCTGGATTAGATTTCCCCATTTCATTGACAGCCACTGCCTCAAACCATATGAGACCAGCTCCCCCACTGGCAAATCGACTGTATCGCCGATAGGTAAGTTCCCCAGGTGAGCCATCTGGCAGACCATCACAGCCTTCCATGGGATGGGTGGCTAAACGGTTAGGAATTACCTTATCTCCAATTGACAGTTCCTGTCTTAATAAGGACAGATCTTCACTCAAAGGAAGAGTAAAATCGTTCTCTAGCAAGTCCCTTCGCAAATCCTCAATGGTCTTGTAATTAAACCTCATCGTGCCACTCCCTTATAGGTCCCCCGAAGGGGTTGAATGCAGTGTAATTTTCAACCGACACTCGCCTTGTCTTTCTTGCCCAAGGAATATCAAGATCAGAAAGGAGCTTTCGCTCAGCACAAGCTTTGTCCATCAGTTCCATAATATCCTTAACTACAGTCCACTGCTCATCTCCCTCACCCTGATAGTGAATGGACTCCTCTCCAATGGGAGTAATGTACTGTGCCGAATCGTAGGCTCCGTTAAATGCCACCACAAAACTCCTGGAATTCTGCAATGTACAGTACGGAGCAGGGATATCTCCCCGATGCACCTGGGCTGCAACCCGCATGACCTCAGTCCAAGGCTCAATCCCTTCATTATCAAATCGCAGTTCCTGCCCATCAGTAAACCTAACTACTGTCTCTTCACTGTAGTTCCACTGGGCAGTTCCCTTTGTACCCACAATTTCCATTATGGGATCCATGTTTTCTGGCGATGAATGGGTAACGTAAAAGTATATTTTCACCCCTGTAGTTGTCTCTGCTTCTAAACAAGAAGTGTCATCTGCTTCAATAAAAGGACGACTGCGGTATAATTCAGCTCGCACCCAACGCAGATCGGCACTGCTGTCTTGACTTGGACCTGCCAAGAAAATCATGTTATTTAGGTAATGGGCAAGGGCATTATGGATCGGTCCATCCATCACTAACTGTCCATCAACAACCGTCTTTCCTGCCCAACGGTTTCTTGCGTAATAGGCTCTATTGCGGGGCCAATACCCTCGACAAGTCATTTCCTTAATCTGACCCAAATCACCTCGTACGATCATTTCCTTCAGACGTCGAATCGTGCGAGCGTGGATCATCTGAAAGCCCACAGAACAGAAGGTCCCTGTTTCCTTTTCCACCTGTATCAGATCGTCCATCTGCTGTATAGTAGGTACAGGTGGCTTTTCTAACACTAGATTGTAGCCAGCTTTCATTCCTCGTAAAGCAAGATCATAATGGGAATGAATACTCGTTGGCAGGGTAATTATATCTACAGTGCCCTGTCCATGCTCTAGTAAGCTCTCATAGGACAAATGGACTGCTACTCCCTGTTGTCGCAAACTGCTAATGTACTGATTGTTTCTGACCGGGTCCTGGACAACAACAGCTGCTAGAGATCCTAATCCTTCTTTTTCAATCAGCTGGATCTTCTCGATGTGCTCCTGAGCAAAATTCCGCACACCTACAACAGCAAATGATACCTTCTTCACCTTACACTGCCTCCTTGTTCCAGTTTTCTCAGAGTAAATACTGCTTCCCCCACAAGACTGGGTTCAATGATTTCAAATACAAGCCTATAAACTCTGTCTCCCCATACAGAGTGGAGCAGTGGATCATCAATGGGGATCATCTCCCAAGCAACATCTAACTGAGAATTATCATACGTCATCGCGACTATCTCCCATCCTGTATCCAGATAAATAAGGTCATCCCCAGCTCTTGGTTCCTTCGGAGTCATGAATACAAGCTGAATTGAATTGGCATACTCTAGTTGAAACCGGTCACGGATCACCACTGTGGGCTTAGGATCCCGCTGTAATGTACAGCGCCTCTCCCATTTCTGCATGCCTGACTCTTGAGGATAGGCTCTCTCTAACTGAAAACTCACATGGGAGCCCTGTTCATCTCGTCTGTAATTCACATTCGTCGCTTTATATTGCCCACCTGGTAACTGCTCTTTTCCATTAACCAAAGGGACATTGTGATAAAGAGACCGCATAGTCCAGATCTCATATCGATGAGGTCCAAACGTCTTTGCTGTATAGGTTTCAACCCCAACATCGATTAAAAGTGGATGACCGTTATAGTAGACAATACAGCTTCCTACATCGTTATGGTTATGGTTTTCTCCATTATGACCCCCTTTGGCAGACAAAAAGAAGCCCCGTTCCGGATCTCTCGTCTCCCGGGCAGTCATTACCTGTAGGTTCTCAAACCAATGATCTAGATCAACACATCCTCTACGCCATTCATAACGCTCCATTTCTTCATGGAGACAGGCTGTCCGAATTAAGCGGCCGAGGGAAAAGGTCTTTGGCTCCATCAGTTTCTCCAACCCGTATAGTTGATACATTTGGACCCCCATAGACATTAAGCACGGATCTTGAATACGCTTACCATAAGAGTACAAAATAGGACCATCCACTTCCGCCTTTGCACTGCCGTCAGCAAAATTTACGAAATATTCTCGGGCAATATGGACACGATACATATATTGACCAATTCGTTTGATCAGTGGGTCGCTGAATGGATCGAATACTCCATCTGTTACGTTATAAAGCATTTCTAAGCACTCAAAAAGGGAGCCACCTGAACGTCCCCAATAACTGGGTCCCTCATCACAACCGCCATCTGGAGAATAATGCTGAAGGTAAATATCTAAGCTCTGTAATCCCTTCATAACGGCCTGAGTGCGCCGCTTGTCATCTTTCTCTATCAATAGAAAAACTCGGAGACAATTCCCGGTAGTCCAAGGTACCCAATTCCCTAGAGTATTGCCCGTATCGTCACGAAATCCCATCCACCAAAAATCGTCCCTATCTAGATAGGGATCAAGAATACGGTGCCTTAACTCCCAAATTATTCGTTCTGTCACTTGTAGACTAACCCTTCCCAGAGAGGGGCCTAGAAGATGAAGTGCCCACGCGAGCAAGGCCCCTGTTTCTGCTGCAAACAAGTCAATAACAGGTTCTTGAATGCGGGGCAACGAATGAAAACCGCCTTTCTCATAGAATTGATTATGGTGGGCCGGGAGTACCCAACTCGACTCTTCACAAATGCACCAAATACCATTAATGATATCATCTAAGAATCGACCCTCATTTTCTAAACACTCGGCTAATACGAGGACTGCTAAGGCCTGTCTTCGCTTAAAGTAAGCGTCTTCAAACGCAGCACGATTGCCTGTTCGAGCAAAATCCATATAACGCACTGCATATAGAAATGGCCAACGTAAGTCTTCATACTGTTCAGCAGCTGCTGACAGCTTTTTACGAAACGAAAGGGGCACTTGTTCCCACCGCGGCTGTTTTGCAATGCGCGGTACAATATCAAAACCAGTTTTCTCCCACATGGAATACAGCAAGTCTATCCCTCCTTTCCTTCACCACCAGCGAGAACCATGAAAAGCCTGATCTATTGAAACGGCTTCTTCTCCGCGCCAAATACGAAGGCTTGTGTGAGGAACTGCCGGTTCTGACCAGAAAGGATGAGTAATTGGTAAACCTAGGGGCAGTAAAGCAGTGGCACAAAGATATGTACTAGCATTAGAAATGTAAAACTCACCTAAAGCAGGTTGATGCCCAGATAATCCTATTGTCAACCAGCCATGTTCATCGAATGTACCCGGTGCTTCCATAGTTCTCCTCATAACTGCACTTAATCCAGAACGCACTTGTGAAGGACGCAGCTCCTCTGGAAGCTCATCCTCATAAGCCATCTGGGCCAATAAATGAAAGGCACCCATTCGGTACGTTAACGATCGTCCAATCGGTGGAAAGCTCCCATCTGGTGAAATGAGCCTTTCTTGAATAACTGCTTGTCTTTGAGACCGTTTTCTGAGAATGGACCGCAAGCTTTTCAGATCATCCCATTCACCCATAAATGTCTTAACAATATCAAGTAACATAGGTTGGATTACAAAACTGTTATAATAATCCCAGTGAAACACAGGTCCATCACTGTAAAATCCATCACCTATATACCACTGTTCAAACTGCCTCAGTGCATAATCTACACGAACACGATCGTAAGGTGCACCCATTCGGTAAAGTGCCGCTTCAATCATGGCGCTGAACAGGAGCCAGTTACAAAAATACGGTTGGATTTTCCTTGTCTGCTGTAAGCATTTGATTAAGTTACCTTGGACCCGGGGTTCAAGTTTTTCCCACAGCTCATTTGGGGCTCGCAGCACTGCTTGAGCCAGAAAAGCAGCATCCACTAAAGGCTGATCACCTTCGGTGAAATTGAAGAAGTCAGGGGATGTACAATCGGTACCTCCATCTAACGCTTCGCGGGCAAGGTCCCTCAATTCCCTGTTAAGCTCAGACTCTTCCTCCTCAACCTGCAGCTCCAGCCAAGGGGCAATGCCATTGAGGAGCCGTCCTGTCACTTCTAAGGCAGCATATTTCCGCCTACTTTCATCGCCCTCAAACGGCATGTTGACCCTTAACGTCCTCTCTGCAAGATTTTCCAACACAGGACGGGACAGCCGTTCCAGCATCTGCACCCAATATTCCCGTTCTTGTTGAACCGTCATTGTAAACACCACCGTTTTCTGAGAAAAGCTGCTGAAATCTGTAAGAGT
>JAAYRO010000050.1 GCA_012518735.1 Bacillota bacterium | reverse complement strand
GAATCCGCTGAATAACCATTAAGCGGTAACCAGGTTCATCCCAGCCGTTTACTGTAATTCGCCCATTACTGGTAGCTAAGTGAATGGGAATTTCTGTTACTTCCTCACTCAAAGAACCTCGAAACTCCTGAATAAATTCGTGAGTCTCTTCCTGCCCAATAAAGGGAAACCGAGCCAGCATTTTCGGTAATCTACTGAGCTTTTCAGTAAGGCGAATATCAGCTTTTGTCTCAACTGAACGGGCAAATCGTTCAGCAGCTGTCTCAACACGCTCAGCAAATTCCTCTCCTTGTTGTTCAATCCGCGACCAAACATCACTCTGCTTCTCATCTTCTTCTAAAGGCTGTGATTCCTTAAGGGCATTCAATAACGCTTCTGCTTCGTCAGCAGTTATTTTCCCTTCCTCAAGCATTTTCAATATAATTCTCTGCTCCTGGTTCATAGGACCTGCCCCCTCTCTAGCTTCTAAGAAGCTTAATTGCTTCTTCTGAACTTATTTCACCTTTACTCAATGCTTCAAGAATCTCTTTTCGCCGACTGTCCTGCTCACGCTCGACACGGTATCCTAAAGCCTCAATGACCGTATCAAGCCGATTGCGAACTGTTGGGTATGAAATTCCTAAAAGCCGTTCTACTTCCTTTATATTCCCGCGAGATGTTAAGAACACCTCTACAAATTGACGCTGTTCTTCGTCCAGTTGACAGAACTTACAGGGCTCGAATGTTCCCTCAATTGTGGTTTTGCACCCAACGCAGTACATACGAGTTACATGCATGGCTCGACCGCAAACAGGGCATTTGCTTAGTATGGGGTTTGACATCATTAATCACCACCTTGATAATGTTAATGTCGTAATCACTATTTTAAAGATTATACTCCTATAGTAATTCAGAACATTAATATTGTCAACATCATAATTAATATTCTCAATAAAAAAAGAGCCTCTGTCTAACAGAGACTCTTGAACAGCATTCCATTCTTAGAAGCGGAGAACAATACCTCCACCATATAGGGTACTTGTAACCTTTTCCGTTCCCATATCAACAGTGTTGTGCATAATTGTTGCCTGAATGCCTAGATCACTCATTACTTGATAACTCACACTAGCCCGACCGCTCAACAGAGTACCTTCCAAGCCGTCTACTCCCTCAGCAACGTCAGACTTAAACTTCGGAGCATAACTTACATCACCTACTATGGAAATGGCTGGATGGACATCAAATCTCAAACCCAACTTACCAAAAATACCTTTTCCATCTAGGTCTTCGTAATCGTATGTTCCCCAGCCGCCGCCAGCAAATACTTCAAGTCCTTCATCACCTAAGACACGGTACTTAGCACCAATCAACATGAGCCTCTGTGCTGGTTTGTTTTCTGCTCCTTCTACCTCTCCTGTTACACTGAGCAACGAACCATCAACAAATATGTTAGAGTAAATTTCTGCAGCTGCATTCACTAAGAAGCCTTGATCCTTACTCTTAGTGTCATTAAACTGAGTTTCCCCGAATAAATAGGAGCCATCTGCTTCAAACGAAGCTGCCAATACACCCACACTGGCCGTTAAGACTAATACTGTTACTGCCATAAAGACTAACGACTTTTTCACCTTAATTCCTCCCAATGCGAAATTGTGTTTACCCTATCATATTCGTGAATCACATCCCTATCCCTGCTAAAAAAAGCTCAATATTTCAGGCTAAAATATTCGCTTGTACCCCCAACATTCCATATATAACCAAGTATTATATATGGGTTAGACATTTTTGGAAGGAGTGGGATTGATTGCGGAAGGGTCTGGTTTTTAGTCTGCTGCTTATCTCGTTGCTGTGTATGGCAGATCCAGTTTCTGCCCAATTAAACGTAAGAACTCAACTGGGATACGGGATTTCCAACAGCTCAATACTGGGAACAGAAATCGATCAAGTCGCTGAATGGTCCACACTCGTTACAACCACCTATTCTTACGAAGATCTTCTATTTGGAGCCATGTATCATGGGGCCCATGGTCTTAAGGAGGGCAGGTTGGGGCGGAGCACAATGCAGCTCAGTGCGAACTATCAAGCAGTTAATGAAGAAGCCCTGCGTGTTTACGGCGGATTAGGCTATCAATTGCTGGGAGTAAGAATCAAGCATCCAGATGTAGAAAACAATGATAACCTCAAATTCAGCGGCAGAGGCTTTGTGGGACAAGCTGTGGTTGAAATTGACATCGCCGAGAACTTCAGAGCCCAAGCCACCATTACAGGTACTCCATGGTTTAAATGGGATTACTCCCAAGGAGGCATTACTGATTCAAATATTGACAAAGGTAGTTCTTTTAACTATCAAGTAGATGTGGCTTACGACTTCAATTCTGAATATGGTATTCAGCTGGGTCTCATGGGCGGATCATATGGGATTCCCAAGTTCGAATTCCAGCACAATCCTATGGAACAGACGAACGGTTCCTTCACAGGGATCAGTGCTGGAGTAGTATGGCGTTTCTAGATCCTATAAAGAAGCCGATAGGAGACATTACTGTTTCCTGTCGGCTTCATGCATATATTGATAGATTTCCTCCGCGATTTTCCTGCTAATACCTTGAACTTCCATGAGCTCTTCTATACCTGCCTCCCGAATAGCTCGTACCGAACCAAAATGCCTTATCAAAGCTTTCTTCCGTTTGGGACCAACACCAGGGATCTCGTCCAATACTGAACCACGAACAGCTCTCCCCCGCAAATTACGGTGATAGGCTAAAGCGAACCGGTGTGCTTCGTCTCTAATTTTTCGAAGCAAGAGCAATCCTTTGGCATCACGGGGCAGAACTATCGGTTCTGACTGCTCCTCTACATAGATCTCTTCCATACGCTCTGCTAACCCAATGAAGGGTATATCAATTCCAAGTTTGTCCCGGATTTGAACTGCAGTATTTAGCTGTCCCTTACCTCCATCAACTAGGACCAAGTCAGGGAAGATACTGAACTTACCGGAAGTATCACCAGCCTGCTGTTCCTTAAGTCCCCGCGAGAAACGACGCTCAATCACCTCTGCCATAGCCAGATAGTCATTAGGAGCTCCTTCCACGCTTCTGATTTTAAATCTGCGGTATTCATCGCTGACCAGCATACCCTGCTCCATAACGACCATAGAAGCCACCACCTGATTGCCTTGGATATTAGAAATGTCAAAAGCTTCAATTCGAACCACAGGTCGGTCAAGCTCTAGCACATCTTGAAGTTGGCTGATGGCCTCAGCATATTCCTGTTCCTGCCGTTCTTGACGGCTCCGAATCTCGTTAAGAACCACTTCTGCATTTGTCATAACCAAATCTACCAACTGCTTTTTAGGTCCCCGCTGAGGCGTATGAAGATAGACGCGACTGCCCCGTAAACCTGTTAACCAATCCTCAAGAACGGACGGTTCCTCCAAATCAAGGGGAGTATAAATCTCTCGGGGAATAAAGGCAGCTTGTTCATAAAACTGTTTAACAAACGCGGACAAGATCTCTTGAGCATCCTCTTCTGGTGAACATTCTAACAAAAAGTGGTCCCGTCCAATCAGCTTCCCACCACGGACGAAGAAAATCTGAACACATCCTAAGTCCCCTGCCCGAGCGTAACCTAGGAAATCCTGATCATCTTCATGTTCCGCGACGATTTTCTGTTTCTCCATCATGGTTTGGACAGCATGAATCTGATCACGAATCCGGGCTGCCCGCTCAAATTCCAGCTTAGAAGAAGCTTCCTCCATCCTGCGGGTTAAATCTGGAATCAGACGATCCAAACGGCCTTCTAAGAACAAGATGACCTCAGAGATCATTTCCCCATACTTTTCCTTACTCACCAAACCAGCACAGGGGCCCAAACAGCGGCCAATATGGTAATTCAAACACGGTCTCCCCTGATCCCCTTCAGTAATTGTCCTGCGGCATGTTCGTACGGGGAACACAGAACGGAGGAAAGACAGTGTTTCCCTAACAGCACTAACATCTGTATAGGGTCCAAAATACCTAGCCCCATCCTGCAGTTTTCTCCTGACCAGCAGTACACGGGGAAACTCTTCATACGTAGTAACCTTAATATACGGATAGGTCTTGTCGTCCTTCAAGCGAACATTGTACCATGGTGCATGCTTCTTAATAAGATTGTTTTCTAAAATAAGAGCTTCCACTTCTGAATCAGTAATAATATATTCAATATCAGCCACATGACTGACCATTACTTTTACTTTCGGCGAATGTCCACGAGATTTTTGGAAATACGATCGAACTCGATTCCGAAGATTAATGGCTTTTCCAACGTAAATAATCTCGCCTGCCTCGTTTTTCATTAAATAGACACCAGGATTTTTTGGCAGATTGCTCAGCTTATGCTCTAGATTCATGGACCTCATCCTCAACGCTTAACTGCCTTTGATAGCGTGGATCCGAAAGCACATGGCGCAAGAACTGGCCTGTATAGGATTCGTTAACGGAAGCTACTTCTTCTGGAGTACCTTGGGCCACGATTGTCCCACCACCATCGCCCCCTTCAGGACCTAGATCAATAATATAATCCGCTGTCTTAATCACATCTAGATTGTGTTCAATGACGATAACCGTATCACCGCCATCCACTAATCGCCCTAATACATCTAGAAGCTTACGAATATCCTCAAAGTGCAGACCTGTAGTAGGTTCGTCTAAAAGATACAGTGTTTTACCTGTACTGCGACGGCTCAATTCCGTAGCTAGTTTTACACGCTGGGCTTCTCCTCCAGATAGTTCAGTGGCAGGCTGCCCAAGTTTAATATAGCCTAATCCCACATCATAAAGGGTCTGGAGTTTGCGATGGACTTTAGGAATGTGGCGGAAGAACTCTACCGCTTCTTCAACCTGCATATCCAGGACATCAGCAATGGACTTGCCTTTGTATTTCACCTCGAGAGTTTCTCTTCCATACCGCTTGCCCTTACAGACTTCACAAGGGACATAAACATCGGGCAGAAAGTGCATTTCGATCTTTATGATCCCATCGCCCTTACATGCCTCACAGCGGCCGCCCTTCACATTGAAACTAAAGCGACCTCGCTCATAACCACGTATCTTAGCTTCATTTGTCATGGCAAAGAGTTCCCGAATTCCATCAAATGCACCTGTATACGTTGCTGGATTAGAACGGGGAGTCCGACCAATAGGAGACTGGTCGATTTCAATAACCTTATCCAGATGTTCTAAACCCTCAATGTCATCATGGGCACCAGGCTTGGCTGAAGCACGATGGAGTTCTTTGCTCAATCTCTTGTACAATATTTCGTTTATTAACGTACTCTTACCTGAACCAGAAACCCCAGTAACAGCAACAAACACACCCATAGGGATATGAACATCAATATTTTTTAGATTATTCTCACGGGCTCCCTTAATTCGAATCCAATTCCCATTAGGTTCTCGCCGTTTATAGGGAATTGGAATGACCTTTTTCCCACTCAAGTATTGACCTGTTATAGACTCTGGCACTTGACAGATCTCTTCAAAGGTTCCTTGAGCTACGATCTGGCCACCATGGGCACCAGCACCTGGTCCTATATCGATAATGCAATCAGCCGCACGCATGGTTTCTTCATCATGCTCTACTACAATCACCGTATTTCCCACATCGCGGAGCTCTTTGAGGGTCTCTAACAAACGAGCATTATCTCGCTGATGAAGCCCAATACTAGGTTCGTCTAGAATATATAATACACCCATAAGGCTTGACCCAATTTGTGTAGCTAACCGAATCCGTTGGGCTTCCCCACCTGACAGGGTTCCAGCAGCTCTGTCCAGCGTTAAATAGTCCAACCCCACATTGACCAAGAAACCAAGACGTTCCTCAATCTCCTTTAATACCTGAGCCCCAATATACCGCTCCCGCTCAGTTAAGGACAGAGTCTGGAAAAACTCTAAACAGTCTCGAATGGAAAGCTCCGTAACCTCAATAATGTTTTTACCTCCGAGAGTGACTCCTAGGACTTCTGGACGAAGACGCCTTCCACCACAATCTGTGCACGTGCGAACACTCATATATTGTTCCACATCCTGGCGTACCCAATCAGACGAACTTTCGCGGTACCGCTTTTCCAGAGAGGGAATGAGCCCTTCAAAGGGTGCTTCGTAAATTCGTTCCCGACCTGCTTGATTCGTGTAAGGAAAACGTACCAGTTCGCCATCGAGTCCATAAAGCAGGATATCTATCTGCTCTTCAGACAGCTCTCCAATAGGCTTTTCAGGATCGATGCTGCACATCTGGCAAACGCTGTCCAGCATTGCCCACAACCAGCGACTCTTACTGTCTCTCCAGGGCACCAATCCCCCTTCAGAAATAGATGCGCGGGGATCGAGTACCAACTCAGGATCAATTTCCTGCCTAGTTCCTAAACCGTCACAAGTAGGGCAAGCTCCAAAGGGGCTGTTAAAGGAGAACATACGTGGAGTAAGCTCCTCCATAGATATCCCACAATCAATACAGGCAAAATTCTCACTAAATGTTAATTCCTCTTTGCCTATTACATCGATAACGACAATACCTTCGCCTCTTTGGAGGGCCGTCTGCACCGAATCGGCCAAACGTCCTTCAATATCTTCTCGAATGATGAGGCGATCGACAACGATCTCAATAGAGTGTTTCTTGTTCCTATCCAAGCTGATATCATCGGTTACTTCATACATTTCCCCGTTCACGCGCACCCGTACAAAACCATCCTTGCGAATGGACTCCAATATTCTTTTGTGCTCCCCTTTACGACCGCGTACTACAGGAGCCAATACTTGAATTCGAGTTCGTTCTGGTAATTCCATAATCTGATCCACAATCTGCTCCACCGTCTGCTGTGCAATTGGTTGTCCGCATTTAGGACAGTGGGGACGGCCAATCCTAGAATACAAGAGACGCAGATAATCATAAACCTCTGTTACAGTACCAACTGTGGATCGGGGATTACGGCTCGTTGTTTTCTGATCGATAGAAATGGCAGGTGACAGACCTTCAATAAAATCTACATCGGGCTTATCCATCTGTCCTAGGAACTGTCTCGCATAGGCAGAGAGAGATTCTACATACCGCCTCTGCCCTTCTGCATAAATTGTATCAAAGGCTAATGAGGACTTCCCTGAGCCTGAAAGTCCTGTAATTACCACTAATTTGTCCCGTGGTATTTCTAAATCTATATTCTTCAAGTTGTGCTGTCTAGCACCCTTGATTATGAGTTTATCTTTACTCAAACTGACAACCCCATTTCAACCCGTAACTCTTGAATTTCATCACGTAAAACGGCCGCTCGCTCAAAATCTAAATCCTTGGCCGCTAAATACATCTCCTCTTCAAGCTCCTTAATGTATTGAACAACATCCTTGAGAGTACGAATTTCAGCTTTAGAATCGTATTTACCCTTATCCTCTGCCACTTGAACCAAAGGAGTATCCTGTACAATGTCTTTGATAGCTTTCTGGATAGTCAATGGTGTTATACCCATTCGCTCATTATAATCCATCTGAATCGTGCGCCGCCTATTCGTTTCATCGATAGCTTTACGCATAGAATCAGTAATTCGATCGGCATACATAATAACCCGACCGGACACATTACGTGCAGCCCGACCAATTGTCTGGACAAGAGATGTCTCTGACCGCAGAAAGCCCTCCTGATCCGCATCTAAGATTGCTACAAGCGAAACTTCTGGAAGATCCAGTCCTTCCCGCAGTAGGTTAATACCAACTAAGACATGGAACACACCCAACCGCAGTTCCCGAAGGATCTCAATTCGCTCTAATGTGTCAATATCTGAATGGAGATAACGGACTTTCATTCCTAAATCAGTAAAATACTGTGTTAAGTCTTCTGCCATACGCTTGGTCAGTGTGGTGACAAGGACCCGTTCGTCCCGCTCTACCACCTGATTTATTTCGTCAATAAGGTCATCAATCTGACCATGTACTGGTCGAACAAGTACTTCCGGATCCACCAATCCCGTTGGCCGAATCACTTGTTCTACAACCTGCTGCGAATGTTCCCGTTCATAAGGACCAGGGGTGGCTGAGACAAAAACCACTTGGTTCATATGGCGCT
Organism: Bacillota bacterium; assembly: GCA_012518735.1. Taxonomy (GTDB): domain Bacteria; phylum Bacillota; class Limnochordia; order Darwinibacteriales; family Darwinibacteriaceae; genus JAAYRO01. Next base: position 1,970 of record JAAYRO010000050.1, on the reverse strand, counting down.
CAAACTCATCGAACTGTAAAGGTCGATTATCGAGAGCTGATGGGAGCCGAAATCCATAATCAACCAAATTCTGCTTACGAGAACGATCCCCAAAGTACATTCCCCGAACTTGTGGAACTGTAACGTGGGACTCGTCAATGATCATTAAATAATCTTTTGGGAAGTAATCAAGGAGCGTAGCAGGAGTCTCCCCTGCCTGCCGTCCGCTCAAATGACGCGAATAGTTTTCTATTCCTTGACAATAGCCAACTTCCTGCAGCATTTCCAGATCATAGCGAGTTCGCTGTTCCAGCCTTTGAGCTTCTAACAGCTTACCCTCCTCGCGAAATTCTTTTACCCGCTCCTCCAGTTCTTGCTCAATAGCAGGCAGCGCCCGCTGCAGTTTCTCCTCAGGCGTAATAAAGTGAGAAGCTGGGTAAATCATAATATCATCTGGTTGATCCAGAATCTCCCCTGTAATAGGATCTAACACTAAGAGCCGATCAATTTCATCGCCGAACATTTCAATACGAATTACCGACTCACTTCCTACAGGAATAATCTCAATGACATCACCCCGTACCCGAAACGTACCGCGGGTAAACCCTATGTCATTTCTCTCATACTGAATTCCAACTAACCGCCTTAGAATATGATCCCGATCCCGATACTCACCATTTTTCAATGAAAAGGTCATACCTACATAGTCTTCAGGAGAACCTAGCCCATAAATACAGGAGACACTGGCCACAATAATAACATCCCGTCTTTCAAACAAGGCGCTTGTGGCTGCATGGCGCAATCGATCGATTTCATCATTGATGGATGCATCCTTTTCTATATACGTATCACTCTGGGGAACATAAGCTTCTGGCTGATAATAATCATAGTAACTCACAAAATAATGAACTGCATTATGGGGAAAAAACTCCCTAAATTCATTACACAGCTGAGCCGCAAGTGTTTTATTATGAGCAATGACCAAAGTAGGTTTTTGAACCTCTTCGATAACTTTGGCCATGGTAAAAGTCTTACCTGAACCAGTCACACCTAACAATGTCTGAAAGGTCATACCAGCATTAAGACCACGCACCAACTCTGCAATGGCCTTAGGTTGATCCCCCGCTGGCTCAAATGGAGATACAACTTTGAATGCATTTTGCATTAGAACACCCCTCCTAGACCAACATAGTAGGTAAATTGTCATTGATAGCCAATTATATAATAAAGAGATCTAATTTTGCAAGGAGGTTGATTATGAGCCTTTTAGTAATGGTAGAAATTCCCCGCGGCAGCCGCAATAAATACGAGTATGATCAGGAGGAGAAACGCTTCTATCTTGACCGAATGCTTTTCTCATCAGTACATTACCCTGCAGACTACGGCTTCATTCCCAACACCTTAGGCGAAGACGGTGACGAACTAGATGCACTAGTCTTGGTGGGAGAAGCAACGTTTCCCGGCTGCTTTATTCGAGTAAACCCCATCGGTATGTTTGAAATGTGGGATGAAAAAGGTCCTGATCAGAAGATTCTATGCGTTCCAGTGAGTGATCCCCAGTGGAATTGGGTTAAGGATCTTGAGGATGTTCCTCCCCACCTCCTGCGGGAAGTGACTCACTTCTTTCAAGTATATAAAGACTTGGAGAAAAAGAAAACCCGTGTAGGGGATTGGCACCCAAAAGAAAAAGCTCTAGAGATTGTGGCTCAAGCCCACGCCCGTTATAATCAACACAATGGCTAATCACGGGCAGGTGTGACTAACAGAGTAGAGACAGGTACAAGCTCCACACCTGAGTCCATAATCTCCGGAATCATTCTCCACAAGGCTGAAGCAGTACGAGGACGTACATGACCAATAATAATGGCCTGTCCATTCCGTTTAGCAAGGTTTAACCCTCTTCGGATCTGAGCCATTATTTCATCTACATCATTACTGTTGTCAATAAACAAATCATTGACAGCATACGGAACCCCTAAAGCCTCAGCCGT
>JAAYRO010000049.1 GCA_012518735.1 Bacillota bacterium | reverse complement strand
GCGCGTCTAGAAATGCTCAGTTTCGAGTATGGGCGGCCAGTTGCACTACCGGCCATAAGAAAAGAATTGATAATGAAGAAAACGGGAGCGTTGCTCCCTACTTATTCAGTAGTTTTGCAACGCTCCCTCAGCTTTTTTTAGAAACTGTATTTGAACTTCAACGTGTAATAATGTTTAGCTGTGGAGCGGTTAACTACAGCATCATCATCAGTATTTAGAGTTGGTTTTCCAACACCGATTTCAATAGAACCATTTGGTGTAAACGCGTATTTAGCTCTCATGTGCAGGTTGTGTTCGAGCGGAGCAGTGGATGCTTTCTTGGACAGTCCATATTCGCCAATTAAAGTCCACTTATTTAGACCTGTATAAGTGAGTCGCCCTACATAAGCTGGTACTTTTAGATTTTTTGCACCTTCGTTAGTTATAACAGTAAAGAGCTGCCCCGTTAGATCTGGAAGGATAGAGCCTTTCAATTGGACAAGCAGCTTGCTTCCTTCTGGCTTATCATATTTCTTCGTCTCGGTATTGAGTGCTTTTTTCTGTTCGTATACAGCGTTTAGGCTTGCGTTTTTCGAAATTGTCCAGTCTCCGTAGATTTTGGCGAAGTAGTTCTTATACTTTTCTGCATCCTTTTTATGGTTATACCATTGGTTAAAGTAGAAACCAGCGTTGAGATTTTCTAGGATGTTGGTGTTACCCTGGATATAGTAGGTACCATAGCCATCATCAGCGTTAAAATCGCCCCGTTCAGTCCAGAGACCAGCCGGTGCATGAGTTATTCCTGCCTCTAAGCCCTTCCAGGCTGCCTTGCCGTAGAAACCAATTCCTTCTTTTCCGCTGAATAGGGTTTCTCCAGTGAGTTTTACCTCATTAGGTAGGACTGTGTTTACAACTCCTCCTAACACATAGGGTTGGTCTTGGTCTGCATCTGTCAAGAATTCAGCAGCCCCTAGAAGTTGGACTTCTACACTGTCTAAAATAGGCATTTTTACAGAGCCGCCCACAAGAGCACTCTGGCTCTTTTCACCGGAATTAAAGGGTTTCATTGGAGTAGATAGGAACAAATGACCTGATCCGATGTATATGGGCATTCTAAGATCGATACCGGCTGTCTTGTCCTTGTAATACTTCTCACCCTTAATCACAGTCATGGGGTCACCCATGTTAGCTCCAGTACCGTTGAAGAAGGCTCGTATTTTCATACTCTCGGCCGTTCCTTTAACTTCTACCAGACCAACCTTGAGAGATTCTTCGGCCAAAGTGGTGGAAACACTTGCGGTCCAGTCGTCATTAATGGAATAGGCCAAGTTCAGATCAACATTATAGTCACGATCCACTTCTGTATAAGATCCTGAATCCGATTTGGGAAGAGTGGTCATGTTTCGAACCGCCCAATCGACGGCACCTGCTTGGAAAATTAGGGCATTGGCTTCAGAAAGGTCATCTGCTGTTAAGCCGTGCTGGGCGAAATCGATGGTCACAGTCACCCACCCATCGTCTGGAGAGTGATCTTCTGCATATAAAGTAGTCCATGCCCAGCTTTTTGGCTGAACAATAAACTGGAAGTTTGTATGAGCTTCTACCTTTAATTCAAATTCAATGCCAGTATAGGCCGATAGATCATCCCCAAGTTTACGTTCGATCCTCTTCCAGCCTGGATAGTCAGTCACATGCATAGAGTTACCTTCGAAAGTAAGGGTACCTTCGGCACCTTCTTCTAGCTTCCAGTCATCAGGGTTAAGGGCAATAGGTGAATCACCTAAAACCTCTACCTTGCGTACTGTCATATCCAGTTCGGTTTTTCCAGAAATCTTAACCTTGCTGGCAGCACTTGCAGCAGCAGGTGCTGTAATCACTGCACTAGATACATCAGTGGCTGCTGGAGGAGCGGCAGTTGGTGTAGGGACAATGTTTCGTGCGGAAAAGTCAGCACCTGAACCTTGGATGCACAAGGCGTTGATATGGGATAAGTCATAATCTGATAAATCTACATCGAGAGTTACCCAGCCTTCGTCTGGTTCAATATCCTGTCGATGAACGACTGTGAAGTTCCAGTCTGCTAATTGAATGGCAAATTCAATCGTTGCTGCTTCTTCAACTTTTACATCAAACTGGATACCAGTATAGCCCGTAAGATCTGTTACACCTGCATCGGTGTTGGCACCGTATTCGATCAGTTTCCAGCCTTGATATTCTGTAACGTGCATGAGGTTATCTTCGAAAGACAGCTTTCCATCACCAAGCCCAATTTTCCAATCACCAGCTCTAAACGAGATAGGAGATGAAACAGCTTGTGCCACAGCTGTTGGAACTGCTTCAATTGTTTCGGCAGTTTCAGCCGTAGGTTCATTGATTTGGGTCATGGTTCCTATTCGGAAGTTGTCAAAATAGACTGAGCCGTCTGGAATTCCTTGTTCTGTAGGATAAACAATAACGCCCCAACCAACTATGTCATCTAATGGTGGAGCAGCGGTATGCTCCCAATTGGTTCCGCTGTTTTTCCATGTTGAGTCCTTAAGATCAAAAACAACATCGAGTGTTTCGCCAGCTTCGACCCGAACAAGAGCTGATTCGTTCCAATCCCAGCTGCTGCCAGTCATAATAAACGCTGCGAGATCTACAGGAACATCATGGGGATTATAGAAGTCGATGACGAGATGATTATAGGCGGTCCAATCTGTTTCCTCAATGATTTTGAGAAATCCTTTTTGAGGTTCTGTAATAGTTCGGTGAACCGCTCTGGCCGATCGTTCTCCTTGGGAGGCCCAATCCTTACTTTGTACGACATAGCGAAAGGATTCTTCGCCAGAAAATGGTTGTTCAGCTTCGAAGGTGTGGAGTGTTTGGGTTTGAGCACTCACAAGCATTGCGAAAGACAAAACAATTACCATGACAAGCGAGAAAGTCGTTAACTCTTTTTTCACAAAAAGACCCCCTTATTATAGTCTAAGAACCCCAATTAACGGTAAATTTATCTAAGACCTCCTTCCGATTCGTTCTTGCTTAAAGGATTAAGTAAAAACTTACACAATTGACAACAAACCTTACGTTTAATCAACATTTACTATATAAAACACAAAACTCCTTCTTTTTGCACAACGTTTTTCCGCAGGTTTTCGATAACCCATACCGAAAATAGCTGATAAGGGGGAATGTGTGTATGATGCAGGATTGGTTTCTTGAAGCGAAATTAGGGATTTTTGTTCACTGGGGTATTTACGCAGTGAAAGGAGTGGGCGAGTCGTGGTCTTTTTATCACGGCAGCATTTCGTATGAGGATTACATGGCCCAATGTCGCGGTTTCACTGCCAAAAACTACGACCCGGAAGAATGGGCTGATTTGTTTAGGGAAGCAGGAGCGAAGTATGCTGTCTTAACCACAAAACATCATGACGGTGTTGCATTGTGGGATACAAAAATGAATGATCTCAGTGTTGTACACAAGACACCCGCAGGACGTGATTTGATTAAACCATATGCTGATGCACTGCGGAATGGGGGCCTGCGAGTTGGCCTTTATTATTCTCACCTAGATTGGTCTCATCCCGATTATGCTGTAATTTGGCGAACTGATGAACGGGAGAAGAAAGATCGAATCAAACGGAATCGATTTACCCACCCAGAAGGAGAAGAAGATTTCGAGGCTTGGGAACGCTTCCTGAAGTTTCACCGTGGTCAAATGAAGGAGCTCATTACGAATTTCGGTCCCATTGATCTGCTGTGGTTTGATGGTGATTGGGAGCGAGATGTTGAGCAATGGAAGTTTAGAGAATTCCGAGAATGGCTTGATCAAGAAAGTCCCCAAACTGTCTTGAACTCAAGAATGTGGGGACTGGGGGACTATGCAACTCCTGAACAAGGGATTCCCATTGTTCCGCCAAAAGGACCTTGGGAGTTCTGTGTTACAATGAATCGGTCTTGGGGTTATCAACCGCAGGATACACAGTATAAGTCAACAGAGCAGATTATTTGGATGTTCTGTGAAACCATTGGATTAGGCGGTAATATGCTGTTGGACATTGGTCCCATGGAAGATGGTACCATACCACCTGAAGAGGTAGAGCGCCTAAAAGGCTTGGGAGCTTGGATTCGTGGAAATGAGGAGGCTATATACCCCACAACTGCTGGTTTACCTCGTGGTCATTTTTATGGACCCAGCACCCTATCTAAGGATCGTCAGACATTATATCTGTTTCAATTTGATCGTCCACAGGGACCTATTCCTGTTAAGGGATTGCGCAATAAAATCAAAGAGATTACAGTTCTCAAATCAGGGACACGTCTAAAACATGAGAAGATTGGGGGAGCTCCCTGGTTTAATATTCCAGGATTACTGTGGATAGATCTTCCGGCAGAAGATTGCGATTCAGTGGCTACAGTATTGAAACTTGAATTAGAAGGACCTATCGATTTATACCGTGAAGAAGGTCAGGTTATTACAGATAACCAATAAACAATGGTAACAGAGAATAAGGAAGATCCTGTGAAGGGTCTTCCTTGTTTTGTTAAAGATGTAAAAAAACACTCGTGATTAGCAGGGGAATACAGGTTGTATGGAGAAAATAACATACCATTAGTGCCCAGTATTTTATAGGGAGTTATGAATAGTATTTAGCAGAGTGCCAGTTTGGTCACAGCTGTACTCCCAAAACATGATTCCTTTAAGATTTTCTTGTTTAACATATTCACATTTGGCTCGTAAGGATTCTTCATCTTCATAAGTGATAAATGTCGAGCCATCGAATAAGTAAGGGGCTCTGGCTTCATCGTCCCAATAGCGTACAAAGCCATTCTTGTTAATGTAGTTGGCTGCAAGCTCCGTATAAACAGGACCATATCCGCCAGACCCAGGGCTCATCTGGTATAATCCATTATTTCTATTAGGAACGTTTTTCCACATACGAGAGTAAAAAGCTCCTCCTATGATTATTTTTTCTCGGGGTACACCTGCGTTGATAAACATGTTTACGGATGCGTCTACACTGATTCGAAACAAGTCTCCGGTTGGGGTGTAAAGATTAGTATGGTGTCCAGTCAGGATTTGAAATCCGCCACGCATGTCGTACGTCATTAGTTGTACCCAATCGAGATATTTTTGGACCTGATCCATTTCAGTGCCATCAATGTAGTATTGATCAGCTCCTGTGGCAATCGTTAAGAGGTAGTGGCGGTTATCTTTAGCTCCTTGTTCATCTAGCGCTTTTCTTAACTCCTTAAGAAGTAAGGTGAAGGTTTGTTTGTCATTAGGGCTGGCAGCAATGCCCGCTTCCCCGTAACAGGGATATTCCCAATCTACGTCTATGCCATCGAGTCCAGCATCGTTTAAAATCTCAACCGCTGTCCTGGCGAAGGTTTTTCGTCCTTCCGCTGTAGAAGCTGCTTCTGAAAAACCACCAGCGCTCCAGCCACCGATGGATAAAAGAATACCAAGATTTGGGTTATAATCTCGCAGTTTACTGACCATATCTAGGTTCTTAGTGTTTGCCACTGTCACCCTCGAATCCTTAACATGACCAAATGCGATGTTAATATGCGTTAATTTGCGAGCGTCTTCCGGAGTCACTGATGGTAAGGCGTCACTTGTAACATAACCAATTACTAGATATTTTCGGCTTGTCATATACAGGCCTCCCTTTCCTAATAGTTTATTGATACCACATATTCTATACCTACAGAGGGATTCCTTTGTTGGAGACTGAGATGAATACTGCGATGGAGGGATTATGATGGATGCAGAGTTTAGAAAATGGAGCGGTGTTCCAGAGCCGGATATTGAGTTTTCTCCAGAGTACTACGTATGTCAGAGGTCCAGTGGACCCTTAGATTTGGATGGGCGTCTGGATAAGCCGTTTTGGGACAAGGCGCCGTGGAGCAGTGATTTTGTTGATATTGAGGGTGCGAAGCGCCCTAAACCGGCAAAACGTACACGTATGAAAATGCTGTGGGATAATTCCTTCTTATATATTGGAGCCGAATTAGAAGAGGACGAGATTTGGGCTACTCTTACGGAACGAGATTCTGTTATTTTCCATGACAATGATTTTGAGGTTTTCATTGATCCAGATGGGGATACACACAACTACTATGAGTTTGAGATGAATGCTCTAAACACTGTTTGGGATTTATTTCTGCCAAAACCTTATCGAGATGGAGGACCACCTATTAATGGATGGGATATTGCTGGTCTAAGAACGGCTGTTCACATTGATGGTGAATTAAACAATCCCATGGCTCATAACCGTGGTTGGAGTCTGGAGATCGCCATGCCCTGGCATATTCTCAAGGAGTGTGCATCCCATGGACGTCCTCCTGTAGTTGGAGATGTTTGGCGGATGAATTTCTCTAGAGTCGAATGGCAGGTGGAAGTGAAAAACGGTCAATACAGAAAGGTGATTAATCCCAGTACTGGTCAACCGTATCCTGAAGACAACTGGGTGTGGTCTCCACAAGGAATCATTAATATGCATTATCCTGAATTGTGGGGCTATGTACTATTTGCTGATGGACCATCAGATTTCGTTCTTCATCCTGATGAACGTATTAAGTGGGAACTGCGAAAGCTTTACTATAGGCAGCGAAACTACTATTCTGAACACGGAGTCTTTTGTAATGATTTTGAGG
>JAAYRO010000048.1 GCA_012518735.1 Bacillota bacterium | reverse complement strand
CTGATCGGGGAAAGATTTTGCCTAGGCGGATTTCCGGCAATTGCGCAAAACATCAGCGACAGCTCACAACGGCAATTAAACGAGCTCGTTATATGGCTCTAATGCCATACACGGTTGATTAAGATATGTAGGAGCAGCGACGCTGCTCCTTTTTAGCATATATATCCAAACAATGAAGAAGGTGTATCTATGAAGACCCGTTCCCTCACTGAAGGAGCCATGTTATCGGCTATAACGGTATTGCTGACAATCATTGGAGAGTATATTGGATTGCCGGCACTGATTGTGCCTGTACCCCTTACTCTCTTAGTCTATCGTCACGGCATTAGACTTGGAATCATAATGTCTGTTGCGTCAGCCCTAATTGCCAGTCTAGTAGCTGGACATGTACTATCAGGCGTAACCATAATTATTTGGGGTTTCTTAGGAATTGCTTTAGGAATGGCCCTGCGGGAAAAGTTTTCCTTTGCTAAGACAATGATTGTGGGGATTGGGGCTAACTTGGTTATTACAGCACTAAATGTTTTTTTCTATTCCCTCCTATTTGGAAAAAACATGTTTGAAGAGCTCTTAGAAATGATGCTTATGTCTGTGGAGCAAGCCATGTCGGTTGGCCAATCATTAGGGCTTACAGAGGAAATGCTGGTTCAGTATGAACGGATGCTTGAGATATATCCTCTATTTTTCCGATGGGGTTTGCCAGCCCTGCTATTGCTTTCTGCAGTGGTTATGACGTATATTAATCTAGCAGTTACTCGACTTGTTTTGAAGAGGATGGGAGATCAGATTCCGTGGATTGCCCCTTTTAGTGAGTGGCGAGTGCCATCATACTGCTCCTTTGGGTTAATCCTAGGTGTTCTATTAAGCAGTGCACAGGGGTTAGTTCCACAGTTTGTATACATTATCGGATTCAATCTTATGCTTTTGTTCTTTCCTATGTATTTGGTGATAGGTCTCTCGATTGTCTGGCATTTCTTCAATTCGAAGCAGGTTGGGAAGTTTGTGCGAATTCTGTTCGTTATTTTCCTCTTTACATTTAGTCCACTATCGCTGATAGTGACTATGCTGGGTGTATTGGATGCGGGATTTGATTTCCGCAAACTAAGAACGGATAGAGAATAATAGGTTGGAAGGTAGGGATAGCAGTGAAGGTCATTTTACAAAAGGATGTTAAGAACATAGGAAAAAAAGGGGATATCGTTGATGTTGCAGAAGGTTACGGACGCAACTTCTTGTTACCACGAGGTCTCGCGGTTGAAGCCACTAGTGGTAATCTGCGGAAAATAGAGCACGAGAAGAAGGCAGAGGCCAAAAAAGCCGAGCGGGAGCTTAGGGAAGCTCAAGCTGTGGGGGCCAAAATCAAAGGGAAGACCCTAGAAATAGAAGCTCGCGTTGGCGATGCTGGAAAGCTGTTTGGCTCTATTACCACTCAAGAAATAGCGGACCACCTTCGCCGCAATTTCGCGGTAGAAATTGACAGAAGGAAGATTGAACTCAAGGAGCCAATAAAGAGCCTAGGATCATATCCTGTACAAGTCAAAATCCATCCCCAAGTCCATGTGTCCCTTACGGTGAAGGTGGTTGGGGAATAATGGATAAATTTTTTGCGAAAGGGTAACTACAGTTGATTACAGCCAAAAGCACTGATACTAATTTTCTCCATCGACAAGTAACAGCACTTTATACTTTACTCTCAGAGGTTCATGGCGCTGATCAGCTTGTACTAAAGGCTGGTAAGCTTGACTCTCTCGAACTTATGCGATCCTCCAAATTGGAGGACCGAGTGTTAGCTCTCGAGCGATTAATCCATGAAGATCCCACCATTGTCGAACCACGCAGCATAGACGAGATTCCTCAGGCCCTTGATGAACTAGAGGACTATTTGGCCGATCTTTTAGCACGACGTGCTGTAGAAGAACAGCTGGAACGGAAAATCAGTGAGAAGATGCAGGAACGTCATTTAGAGTATGTGAAAGAAGTGCGGATGCAGGTTTTACGGGAGGAAATTGGGCCAGATAATGCTCAAACACTCAAGAAATATGCAGAATTGGAAATTCTAGAATCGCGCAGCTTATCCCGATCTACTTTGGAGCTCATGCGTCCTCAAACCTTAGAGGAAGTGGTAGGGCAAAAGCGGGCTATTAAGTCTCTCTTAACAAAACTCAGTTCTCCGTTTCCTCAGCATATTTTGGTTTACGGACCACCTGGTGTAGGGAAAACGACAGTAGCTCGGTTAGCTCTTCAGTATGCTAAGGAAAAGGCATATACGCCGTTTACTCAGGATGCTCCTTTTGTTGAGGTGGATGGTACCACTCTGCGTTGGGATCCTAGAGAAGTGACCAATCCCTTATTAGGGTCTGTTCATGACCCTATTTATCAAGGGGCCAAACGGGATTTAGCAGAAGGTTCTGTACCTGAGCCTAAACTTGGGTTAGTAACTGACGCCCATGGTGGAGTGCTATTTATTGACGAAATCGGGGAACTAGATTCGATTCTTCAAAACAAGCTGTTGAAGGTTATGGAAGACAAGCGGGTACTCTTTGAGTCATCGTATTATGATCCAGATGATCCTCAGATCCCAAAATACATTCACCAGCTGTTTACAAAGGGAGCTCCGGCTGATTTTGTCTTAATTGGGGCCACTACTCGTGATCCGTCAGAGATCAGCCCGGCTTTTCGTTCTCGATGTGCTGAAGTTTTCTTTGATCCATTGACACCGCAGGATATTGTGGAGATTGTAGAGTCCGCGGCCGAACGTTTGGAAGCAAGGTTAGAAAAGGGAGTAGCCTCTCTAATTGCTGAATATACCATTGAGGGGCGTAGGGCTACTCGTCTATTGGCCGATGCGTATAGTACAGCTCTTTATCGTGAAAACAATGAAAAGCAGGACCAGATTCTCATTACCCTTAGCGATGTGCAGGAAGTGATTCAATCTGCTAGGTTAAGTTCCTATATGGGTGTAAAGGCAGATTCTACTAAACAGGTAGGGCGTATTCTAGGTCTAGGTGTAAGCGGCTACTTAGGTTCTGTACTAGAAATAGAAGCGGTGGCTTTTCCCAGCAAAGAGCGGGGGAAGGGTATAGTTCGATTTAACGATACAGCTGGTTCTATGGCCAAAGACAGTGTATTCAATGCTGCGTCTGTCTTTCGGGCCATAACAGGTGAAGAACTGAGTTCTTACGATATACACGTGAATGTAGTTGGGGGAGGTAATATTGACGGTCCTTCTGCTGGTGTGGCTATTTTAGCAGCCATTATAAGTTCGGTAAAGGGCCTGCCAATTCCACAGGATATTGCTGTAACCGGCGAGATCTCCATTCGAGGTAAGGTGAAGGCCATTGGTGGTATTCACCCCAAACTCTATGGAGCGAAACAAGCTGGTGTTAAGACTGTTTATATTCCAGAGGAGAATTGGGATGAAATCTCGGAACAAGCTCACGATGTGCGTGTTGTTCCCGTTTCCGATATTGTAGAATTTCTTAATGAAATTTTCAATACAGATTTTCCCAAAATACAGTGGTCCTATGCAAACTAACCCCCTTTTTGGGGGTTTATTCTTGCAGAATTGCTAGTATGAGCTAGAAATGGTAAACTAAAGGTGTAAACGAAAGACATAATACTAAGAAAAGGGGGTAAAATGAGTGACCGGCAGTAGTCGAAGTATTGAAGCGGACAATGATGGCGAGTGTAGATGTTATTGTGTTGATTCGCGGTCCCCATTTTACCACCGCGACACAAATATCATCACATTGAGTGGGGTAAGCCCCTAGGTGTAACGGGCCTATGGGTTGTGCCTTTCATAGTTCATGCCTTGTTCGTTTTTATACTCCAGATTGCTTTTTTGGAAGGAGGATAAAAACATGGATATTAGAAACTCTACAGATTTGAATCAACTAGTAAAAGAAAAGAACTTTAAGACGTTAAAACACGAACTGGCAAAACTACGAGAAGCGGATATAGCCTCATTTATGGATGATCTTAGCACGGAAAACGTAGTTATTGTGTTTCGTTCGTTACCTAAAGATATGGGAGCCCAAGTATTCTCCTATTTATCTAGTGATATGCAGGAGCACATTGTAAAGTCCATTACGGATCAAGAAATTGCATCCATTATTAACGAACTCTTTATTGATGATGCTGCAGATCTCCTAGAGGAGCTGCCTGCAAGTGTAGTGAAGCGAGTGTTGAAAAATGCCTCTCCTGAAGCTCGGACTTTAATAAACCAATTCTTGCAGTATCCTCCTGATTCAGCTGGCAGCATTATGACGGCTGAATTTGTAGACTTGAAGAAGACTATGACAGTCAGACAGGCTTTTGACCGAATCAGGAAAACGGCTCTTGATAAGGAGACGGTATATACCTGTTATGTTATCGATGCAAACCGACGGCTAGAAGGTGTTATTTCTGTCAAGAGGTTGTTTTTGGCAGATGATGATACAGTTCTAAGCGATATTATGGAAACGAATATTATATCTGCAACCACTACAGACGATCAGGAATGGGTAGCCCAGTTATTTGCCAAATACGATCTTTTGTCTCTTCCAGTGGTAGATCACGAGAACCGTTTAGTTGGAATTGTTACAGTAGACGATGTTGTTGAAGTCATTAGGCAGGAAGCAACAGAAGACTTTCAAAAAATGGCGGCGATGGCTCCATCTGAGAAACCCTATTTAAAAACAGGTGTTTTCTCTCTTGCCAAAAACCGCATCCTGTGGTTAATGGTTCTAATGATTTCTGCCATGTTGACAGGTGGCGTTCTAACAAAGTATGAGCAGGCATTTGTAGCTCTTCCTGTATTAGTAACATTTATCCCTATGCTGACAGATACTGGTGGTAACGCAGGGTCTCAAAGCTCAACCTTAGTCATTCGTGGTATGGCTTTGTCAGAGATTACAACAAGGGATTTCTTTCCCGTCTTATGGAAGGAATTTCGAGTTAGTCTCATTGTAGGGGCCGCCCTTTCTGCTGTCAATTTCCTGCGGTTAGTCTTAATGTATCCAGGGGAATATTTAATGGCCTTAACTGTCTCTTTAGCTTTATACGCCACAGTAGTAATGGCGAAAACCATAGGTGGTGTGTTGCCCCTTATAGCCAAGTTCTTTAATACAGATCCAGCAATTATGGCTTCACCAGTTATTACTACTATCGTGGATGCGTGTTCCTTAATCATTTACTTTAAAATTGTTGAGGTTATGCTAATGCCATAAAAAAAGCCCCCAAATCTGGGGGCTTTGCCATACTAGAGTCTACGGGCTCCATCTGAGGCTTTGAAAACGAAGGTTTCCGGTTTGATACCTGTTTGCTTAGAGTATTGTTCACAGATGGTTGTCCTAAAATCGTCTACAGCATCATGGGCTACTAGAGAAACTGTACATCCTCCAAAACCAGCGCCTGTCATCCGCGAGCCCAGTGTGCCAGGGATAGAACGAGCTATTTCCACCAATAGATCAAGTTCTTTACAGCTTACTTCATAATCGTCTCGGAGGCTCTCGTGGGAAGCATACAATAATTCCCCGAACAATTTAAGGTTACTGTTTTGTAATGCTTTCACTCCATCCAGCACTCGTTGGTTTTCAGTGACTACATGACGGGCCCGTTTTGCTAGGTCTGTTGGGAGAGTGTTTATGAGATCGAGGTGTCCTATTGTTACGTCTCGCAGTTTCTTAATACCGGGGATATGAGGTTGGAGAGCCTCAACAGCTGATTCACATTGGGCACGACGAGTATTGTACTCGGAATCTACTAATCCTCGCTTAACGCTGCTGTTAACAACAACAACGGAATATCCCATTTTCTCGAACTGAGCAGGTATAAGTTCGTATTCTAGTGTACGGCAGTCGAGGAAAAGAGCGTGATCAGCTTTCCCCATCATGGAAATAAACTGATCCATAATACCGCAGTTGACCCCTACAAAGTCATTTTCAGCTTTTTGAGCAAGTTTTACAAGTTCTATTCGGTCTGCTCTCAGTTCATGGATTTCATCAATAAGCGAGGCTGTGGCTACTTCCAGAGCGGCTGATGAAGATAGACCAGCACCCTGTGGGACGTTTCCCTGCAGCACAATATTCATTCCCTCTAAGCTATATCCAGCGTTCATCAACATGACACAAACGCCGCGGATGTAATTGCTCCAGGAATTAGTTTTCGTTAACTGAATATCATCTAAAGAAAAGACATCATGAGCGGCGAAATCCATCGAGTAGAGGTGAACTTGATTTGTGTGATTCGGTGCTCCCACTAATACCATTTGATTGTCTATGGCCATAGGGAAGACAAATCCATCGTTGTAATCAGTGTGCTCTCCCAGAAGGTTAACCCGGCCAGGTGCGGCCACTGTGATGGGTGTGGGACTTTGAGGGAATAGTTCCTTGAATGTTTTCTGAATAAGGCCAATGTTAATCGTTCTCACCTCGCAGTTTCTTTGCTTGATCTTCTGGACTCATATCGGTAATGAATGTACCGGCCCCCGATTCGACTCCAGCTAGGTACTTCAGTTTACTTTCAGTACGATTTAATGGATAAAATTCGAAATGGAAATGATATTGGGGATAATGCCCTTTCGTTGGCGCTTGATGCAGTACCATAATGTACGGCAGGGAAAAACCAAATAGGCTGTCGTATTTGAGGAGCAGTTGCTTCAGCACCTTAGCTAGACCGTATTTTTCTGCTTCTGTTAGGTCAGCCAGAGATTGGGCATGCCTTTTAGAGTAAATGTGCACCTCAAAAGGATAACGAGCAAAGAATGGGACAAAAGCAGCAAAGTGCTCGTTGTCTGTGATAATACGACAAGCATCTTCGTATTCTTCTGCCAGAATATCACAATATAGGCAGTTGCCCGTTTCATCCATATGTTCCATGGCTGATTGAAGTTCCTTTTGAAGAACCGGTGGAATAAAGGGAAATGCATAGATTTGTCCATGGGGATGGTTAAGGGTTACACCTACAGGTTCGCCCTTGTTTTCAAAGATTAACACGTACTGAATACCTGGCTTTTGACCCAACTCTTTGTAGCGATCTGTCCAGACTTCAATCAGATTTTTGATATGCTCTTCTGATTCATCGGCCAGTGTTCCGTCATGGCGTGGGGAATAAAGTACGACTTCACAGACACCTTCTGCCGGTGCTGTTTGGTATAAGGCGCTCCCTTCCACTGACATCTCTGGAGGTGGTTGAGTAAGTGAGGGAAACTTGTTCTCAAAAACGACAATTTCGTAATCACTAGCTGGTACCTCTGTTGGGAATTCGCCGGGTAAGGTCGGACATAATGGGCAATACTCAGCAGGAGGTTTATATGTCCTATCTTGGCGGTGAGCCGCCACAATCACCCATTGTTTTAACTGTGGATTCCAGCGAAGCTCAGACAATGAGATCTCTCCTTATTCTTTCTTAGTTGTATTAAACGTGTAGAAAATAATGTAACGACCATCGTCTTTTTGTTTGACTTCTTTTTTCATATCACGTCTTCTCCTTATTCTTGAAATCCGTTAGGATTGTTCTTATGCCAATTCCATGCAGTGGCGATAATGGTTTCTAAGTCAGCAAAGCGAGGCTGCCAACCCAGTTCTTGAACAGCCCTGTCACTGCTGGCTACTAACACTGCTGGATCACCTGGTCGACGCGGTCCTTCGTCTACAGGGACGAGGCGACCTGTGACCTTTTCCGCTGTTTCAATTACCTTCCTTACACTAAATCCGCGACCGTTTCCTAGATTATAGGCAGTAGATGAAGCGCCATCTGCGAGTGCTTCTAGGGCTAAGACATGAGCATCGCTTAAGTCGTTAACGTGAATATAGTCTCGTAGGCAGGTACCGTCAGGTGTGGGGTAATCTGTCCCGAAGATCTGTAAACGGTCTCTTTGACCCAGCACCGCCTGGAGAACTAAGGGAATTAGGTGTGTTTCTGGTCGATGGTCTTCACCAATATCTCCTTTTGGATCAGCGCCAGCTGCATTAAAATATCGTAAGGCAATATACCGAATTCCAAAGGCTTCAGCATAGCGCTGGAGAATCATTTCAATAAAAAGTTTTGATTCCCCATATGGATTGGTAGGCTGTTTGGGATGACTTTCAGGGATAGGAACTTCCATAGGTTCGCCATACACTGCTGCGGTGGACGAAAACACAATTTGCGAAACACCATATTTTCGCATTACATCCAGAAGAGACAAGGCATTTGTGATGTTTGAGCCGAAGTATAGATCAGGACGGATTACTGATTCTCCTACGAGGCTCAAGGCTGCAAAATGTATAACTGCATCAATCTGATTTTCGGCAAAAACCTTTTCTAGAAAACTTCGATCGCTTAAATCGCCTATATACAGAGGTACCTGCACAGCCTGTTTATGCCCTTTCGATAGGTTGTCAACAACTATTACATCGTAACCCTTAGTCTGGAGAGCACGAACTGTATGGCTCCCAATGTAGCCAGCTCCACCAGTTACTAATATGGTCAACTAAGAACACCTCCTTTCTCCAGTTTATGCACTCATTCTACAAAAAAACATCAGTTCCTCTCAAGGAAATCGTAGTTATATGGGAAAATACTAAAACAGGCGGAAAATACAGAATGGAGGATGGGCAAATGGGGGAAGTAATTCATACTGTCTCTGCTCCTGCAGCGGTAGGCCCTTACAGCCAAGGGATAAAAGCTGGGAACTTAGTATTCATTTCAGGACAGCTTGGTATGAACACTAAGACTGGAGAGATAAGATATGATTGTGTAGAAAGTCAGACAAGACAGGTATTAGAGAATCTGCAGGCTATTGCC
Source organism: Bacillota bacterium (assembly GCA_012518735.1). Classification (GTDB taxonomy): domain Bacteria; phylum Bacillota; class Limnochordia; order Darwinibacteriales; family Darwinibacteriaceae; genus JAAYRO01. Next base: position 542 of record JAAYRO010000048.1, on the reverse strand, counting down.
CAAGCAGGGGGCAGCAGTTTGGAACAGGCGGTTAAGGTAACGGTATATTTAACCAACATGGATTACTTCGAACTGGTCAACAAGATATATGCAGAATATTTTTCTGAAAATCCACCGGCGCGAGTGTGTGTGGAAGTAAACCGTCTCCCAAAGGGTGTGTTGGTAGAGATGGATGCAATTTGTGTCTGCAATTAGGTAGTATACAATGGGTCGTTCAAAGAATACAATGAGATTAGTTATTGCTAAGGAGGAAGCTGTATGCCAAAATTGCGAGTAGGAGTCATTTATGGCGGGCGGTCCGGCGAACATGAAGTTTCTCTTATGTCGGCCCGCTCTATTATTAGTGCATTAGATCCAGAAAAGTACGATGTTATCCCCCTCAAAATATCTAAGACAGGGAAATGGGAAGGGGACATTGAGATCAAACCAGATCCCAGCTTGAATCAGGGATTGGATGTTGTATTTCCCGTGCTTCATGGAACGTATGGAGAAGATGGCACAGTTCAGGGCCTGTTAGATTTGGCGAACATACCTTATGTGGG
>JAAYRO010000047.1 GCA_012518735.1 Bacillota bacterium | reverse complement strand
TTGAACCGGAGCGCGGCTAAGGTGTGGGATTTCAACATTGCCACATTCCAGCAGATATCGGATCGCTATGCTTATGTTCTTTCGCCGAGAGTTCTTGATGGTTTAGTCAGCTCGTTTCTGAAAGATTTGGAGAGATATAAAACAGCTAATATTTCACTGCGAGAGATGGGTCGGCGTGTTTACTCTGACTTTATAGATGATGAAGTGAAGATGGTTGATCGGCAGCAGGCTCTAGAGATTACGCAGGAGCAAATGGAGAAAATGGTAGATGATGGATGGTCCATTATGGTTCGTGGAGGGAATGACAGTTCGTTCCCTTATGCAGCTCAAATTGTTGAGGCACCTACGGAGGCCAGCCCCATGCTGATCGTAGATGAGGCTGTACCCTTTTATCAGATGGTCCTGCATGGATATATTGATGTTTCTGGAACTCCCTATAACTTTGGTGGAGTTTCTCGGGATAAGCTGCTAAAGAGTCTCGAAACAGGTGAACTGCCTTACTATCGATGGAGTTATGCTGACTCCTCTATTGTCAAGGGAACCGATTTTGACTATCTCCTTTCTACAAATTACTATGGTTCGGTGGAGGAGGGTGTGAAGCTATATCTGGACGCTGCACCGATTTTGCAGAAGGTGCGGGGACAGACCATTCTTAACCACGAGAAGTTGGGTTCAGGTGTATATCGCACGACGTATGAAAATGGTGTAGAAATAGCTGTAAACTACACTGACAATCCGTTCTGGTGGAATGGAAGATCCATTCCTGCCCACGGTTATACCATTTTTGAAAGGAGTGAGGGGCGATGAAGAGATTATCGTTAAGACAACAGAAGGCTCTGACTGGCTATCTTTTTACACTTCCTTTCGTCATTGGGTTCATTCTTTTCTTTCTAGCTCCCTTTATCCAGGCGATTGTTTTCAGTCTCAACCAATTGAAGATTGTAGCAGGAGGCTATGAACTCATATTCAACAAGTTGGAGAACTATCGTTATGCTTTGTTTACTGATACGAAGTTTGTCAGGGTTTTTACAGAGACATTTCTGAATATGCTGTTGGATGTACCAGCGATTATCTTCTTTAGTTTCTTTGCCGCTTTGTTATTGAATCAGAAGTTTAGAGGCCGCTTGATTGCGCGCTCCATCTTCTTTCTACCAGTCATTTTGAGTTCTGGAGTAATTCTTGGTTTGGAGTCAACTGACTATATGCAGACCATGTTAGAGCAATCTGCAAGTGCAGCCTCAAGCTTTTTGTCTGGTCCCATGCTCACGAACTTTCTGATGCAGCTTAAGATTCCAAGAGAGATGCTGCTATACGTGATAAATGTCGTTGATCGCATTCCAGAGGTAATTCGATCTTCTGGAATTCAAATACTCATTTTTCTAGCAGGATTGCAGTCCATTTCGCCATCATTATATGAAGCTTCGAAGGTGGAAGGAGCCTCTGCATGGCAATCATTTTGGATGATTACCATGCCGGTTATGAGTCCAATTATCCTGGCTAATGTAGTATATTCCATAATTGACTCTTTCCTATCACCAAACAACGAATTAGTTCTGTATATCCGCTCTACTGCTTTTGGCGGAGCAGGATTCGGCATTGGGACAGCTATGGGAGTCATGTATTTCGCTGCAGTCGCTGTAATTCTTGCCATTGTGATTCTTGTAATGTCACGTTGGGTATTTTACCAGGAATAGAGTGAAATTTGAGGGAGGGATGAAGCGATATGGCTATTTTAACGAAAGAGCGGCGGCGAGCAGTGGGTTATAAGGCGTCAAATGTCGCTTTTCGGGTGTTCCGATTTGTTTTGATTCTTGGCATTTCGTATATTATTCTGTTTCCAGTTCTCAGTAAAATATCTTCGTCCTTTATGCCCATGCGGGACTTGGCGGATCAAACTGTAAAGTGGATCCCTAAACACCCCACATTGGATAATTACAGGTTAGCAATTGAGGTAATGAATTTTCCCAAGACCTTTTTTAACTCCTTATTCTTGTCGTTTCTTGTGAGTCTGTTGTCCTTGATTTCCAGTACAGTGGTGGGATACGGTTTAGCTCGATTCGATTTCAAAGGTAAAAATCTAATACTGGCTGCCGCTATCTTTACGTTGGTGGTGCCGCCTCAGATGATTATGGTTCCTTTGTACCTTAACTGGCGTTTCTTCGATATTTTCGGTCTTATTCCTGGAAAAGGTTTCAATCTATTAGGGACCTACTGGCCCTTTATTCTCACATCAATTACTGGGACTGGGCTTCGGAATGGTCTGTTCATTCTAGTAATGCGGCAGTTCTTTGCTGGTATGCCCAGAAACCTAGAAGAGGCTGCCTACGTAGATGGTGCCGGTCCAATCCGAACTTTTGTCACAATTATGCTGCCAGGTGCGAAAGCGTCTATGGTTACGGTCTTCCTGTTTGCCTTTGTGTGGCAGTGGAATGATTCGTTTTTGACCACTCTGTATTTAGATAACAATTTCCTGCCTGTAGCGTTAGTTAATCTATCAAGGACCTTGGCTGAGTACTTAGCCATGAATGATGTTCAGTACTTCTCACTGATCACAAATGCTGCCAGCATGCTTATGATTGCCCCATTACTTTTCATGTATGCCGTTCTTCAGCAGTACTTTGTAGAGAGTATTGAGCGGACCGGTCTGGTTGGTTAGTAAGATGCTATGTAGAAATGGTTAAATTATTGTCAGGTTTGGCAGGAAATGAGGGAAACGTTGTAGAAGTTTTAATCTAATAAGTTGTCTGGAAAAAACTCCATACCATGGGTCTGAGCGATTTGTGGAGAAAACCAAGATAGTGGTGAAACATCGCGAAAGGAGTGATGTGAGCTAAGCGTTTTGGTTAGATAGTGGGATACTTACCGAAGTTGATCAGACAAAGGAGGAAGAAGAGTGAAGGCATTACGGAAAAGTCTAGTTGTTGCTTTAGTTCTTGTACTAGGTTTGTCAGCACTTCCTGTATTTGCTCAAGACTATGATTTTGGTGGTAAGACCGTTACCTTTATCGGATGGGTGGATAATCTTGAAGAGAAGGAAAAGGATGGTACTCTGGCAGAAGCAGAAGCTAAGTTTAATGTGAAGATTAAACGAGAAATTTTGCCACAAGAAGATTATCAAGCTGGTTTAATGTCTCGCCTAATCAGTGGTGACTCTGAGTATGATGTGTGGAGAATGACTCAGTACAATCCATGGTTCCTCTCCTTGGCGTCACAAGATGCACTTCTTTCCATTACCGAAACCATCGGCGATGAAGAGTATTACGGAGATGCGCTGGAAATTGCCGGTGCGGGCATTAAGGCATTCTCTCTTGGTGGACATTCCTATCCTGTAGCTTTATTCCCAACACTTCATGACGGAGGTGCTTCCTACTGGTGTCTATTTAACAAAGACATTATTGAAGAAGCAGGTTTACCTGACCCATACGATCTATACTTTGCTGGTGAGTGGACCTGGGATGCAATGAGAGACATTGGCTTAGCAACAACCATCGACTTTGATAACGATGGTACCATTGACCAATGGGGTATTGCAAACATGTATATCTGGGCGTTCCTCACTGTAAGTAATGGTGACAACATTTACGTTGAAGATGAAAATGGTCGGGTTAAGTATAACTGGAACTCCGAGAATATCCTAGAAGGCTTAGCATTTGGTCATCAAATTCGTTACGTTGATAAGATTGCAACATCTGGCTTTGCACCATTTGAAGATGGCAATGCTGCTATTGGATTTGGAGAAGGTTGGAGAATCGACTTTGTGGCTGATGCTAATAAGGTAAATTACGGTGTACTCCCGCTTCCAAAGGGACCAAAAGGGGAAAACACATTATACACCGGCTGGCTTGAGACATATGTATTACCAGCAAACGTTGCAGAACCTGAGGCTATGATCGCTTTAGTGGACTTCCTAGAAAGAAGCGATGACATTGCTGGATCCATTCAGACATTGATCGATGATCGTGTTAACAAGTGGGCTCCAGACATTAAGGCTGCTCGCATTATTAGAGAAACCTTAGAGACCTATGGTGCTGAAGGCGAACTGCTTCAGTGGGCGCTTGTAAACGAAGAGACCTTAGAGGCATATTCAGCTGCAGTTTCTGGTGAGAAAACTCCTGCCGAAGCTATGAACTCTGTTGCCGCTTCTGGTCAAGCATATATTGATGACATTCTTGGATATAACAAGTAAAC
>JAAYRO010000046.1 GCA_012518735.1 Bacillota bacterium | reverse complement strand
GGGGAGGTCTGCCGCCAAAGTAGCCATTAAGCTGACCCGCTGCGAAATGGGGGCTAACAGCGGCACTAAATACAATACGGTTAAATTCTTCCCAAGGATCGCCAAAATCAAAGCGATTGAAGTCAATAATAAATAAGCCGTTATCTGCTGCAATAACCATATTACCTACATGATAATCACCATGCTGAAAACACTGAGGTCTGCCATACAGCAGATGCCGATTCTTTTCCAGATAGTCAATGACTTTGTCGTCACCAGTGAACTTGATCTCACAAGCGTTGTATTTTTCAATCTTGTTGTCAGTTTTGCGATTAAATCGAGTTTCCCAAGCTTCTTGCTCCTTAGGAGGCGGAATGGAGTGAATTAAGCGCAGTATCTCGCCAGACTTTACCCCTAGAGCATACTGCTCTGCTTCCGTCAAGCTGGACAAGACGGCCTCTGCATCCTCTCCATCACACCAAGTATACAGCGAGTACACACTCTTTCCGCAGCCACAGATCCCAAGCTCTAAAGGTTGAGACATGGGCACACCCAAAGATGCCCCTTGTTCCATCAAGGCATACTCTGACGCTTTCTGATCATATTGGGAAATATCAGCAACCCGTAAGAGCAGCTTACTACCTTGTTCAGTTTCAATGTAGTACTTCTGGTCACTGGACCAGCCTTTGTTTATAAGCTCAATCTTTGTGAACGTGCTGTAATTCTTAATGCCCTGCACCTTGTCACCATCCTCTGATAGACTAATCAATCCCTATTCTCTCTACAACTTCATGTTTTACAATAATCTAACACAATTGTTTGAACCCAAATAGCGTTTCACCCGACTATAGTAGTGAAAGGGCTGAAAACGATGAGCTTTGATGAGATTTATCAAGCGTATGTGGATACTGTCTACGGATTTCTCATGTTCAAACTCCGAGACGAACATCTTGTAGAAGACATTCTCCAAGAAACGTTCTTGGCAGTCTACCAAAACACAGACAATTTTAAGAAGATATCCTCTCCCAAAGCCTGGATTCTCTCCATCGCCCACAACAAGATGGTAGACCATCTCCGGAAAGGATACGAAAACGAACACTCTCTAGTAACAGAATTAGTGGCTGATGAAAACCATGATTTCTCCAATAATTTATTTCTGCAGGAAGCATTCGGTCAGTTGGAAGATACAGCCCGCACCATTCTATACGGTCTCTATGTTGAAGGACTCTCCTACCAAGAGCTTTCTCTCATTCTAGACATTCCAGAAGGGACCGTCAAAAGCAAAGCTCATTACGCCCGTAAAAAACTGCGTCATTGGCTTCAGGAGGGATCAAAATGATGACAGGCACTGAATATCTCGCCGATTTAGCATTAGGATACATTCAAGACACCCTATCTACTGAAGAGAAACTCATTGTTCATCAGCTGATTATGGAGAGCCCTGAATTCCTGCAGATTCTCAAAAATGAGCTGGAACTGCACAAGCAAATGAAATCGCTAAAGCAACCTATCCCAATGAACCTTGAACGACAAGTGTTCATCAACATCACCACCAAGCAGGAACAGATTGGTATGAAAGTACTAGAAGTCATTTTTGAAAGAACCCTACCCGCGATGATGCAGCCCGTTTTCAAATTATTTCAAAGGAGCGTGTTAGCACATGAGTAATAATGATATTCCGGTCAAAGAAATTGGCGAAATGTTGGACATGGTTTCTGATAAACTGCCCAACCTGATTAAGGAAATCTACGGCATCCTTTATTCCCAAGAAGGAGCTACTTCCATGGGTCAAGCAGTAGGCACATTTTACAAGCATCTCGTAGATGCAGGTATGGACAAGGACGATGCTATGCGTCTTACTCGTGATTATATGAGTACACTGAATTCCATGGCAAGTCAGTTTAAGTCTTAGAGGTTACTCTGATGTTACGAGCAGTAGGCTCAACTGTAATTGGTGCAGGAAAGCTTATTGGCAGTCTGGCAGGGATAACTCCAGGTCTTTTCCTTAAACGACGACGAGCCATGCATATTTTCAAAGCCAAGCTTCAGGAATATGGCATCGATGGTCGTACTGCAGAGGAACTTACGGAAACTTACAAACAGCTGGGAGATATTAAGCAGTGGATCGATAAGCATTAGAATATGTGAAAAGGAAGCGCACGAATCGCGCTTCCTTATATTCTCTACCGAGCCGCAGGATGCAGAACCACAGAATTCAGAAAGATGCTGCCATCACTGCGAGAAATGGGATCCATAAAACCAACCATCACCTCTGTACGTAGTGAGCGCGTACCGGGCTCAAGAGCTGTTCCATTCCATGTAATACGAGTCAATAAAGAAAATTCAGATGGGCCACGAATCTCTGCAAGTTTGTCCCGTGTTCCCAATACCTTTACCCGAATGGATTCCTCTCCATCTGAATAGGTCAGCGTCACATCTAAAATATGGTACCCCTTAGAAGTAATATCCACTAAATCAAAACCATCTAGTGGCTGCTGTGAAAGATCATACCACGGAACCAATTTTTCGAACTCTTCTTTAGTCAGACTAGTAAACCTGGGAGCTGTGGACAAAAAAGGGAAAGGCTCTGCCCGTGAAAAGTCTAGATGACTGAAATCAGGAAAAAAATCCATTTCCAAAACGACCCTTTTCTCCAGAATATTCCCCTCTGGGTCATAACTGATTGACTGGATCGCGATTCCTGCATCAGGCTCTATCCAACTCTCCCCTACTAACAGACCTGTTTCCTGTGAGAATATCTGATAATGAGTTGTTTCTCGATTAGAAACTACCGTAGGACCCACTTCACGAACATCATACTTACTTTCAAACCCATCTAGATGTTCTGAGAGTTCATCAACGAAAAAGCCTATAGTGTCCTGGTCCAAAAGCCACAGCTCGTCATCTATGGATATATACGTCTTCCCATCTTTATAATATGTCCAATGTTGGCGTACTTCTCCTGGCGTTTCCACCATCGTATAGAGAGCCATATCTGGTAAGATCGGTTCGCTAAGCTCATTAGCTTGAATAAACGGCAGGAACGTGATAAGCAACACTACTACAATTGGAAAAACACAGAACCTTCGTAGCATTAGGATACCACCTTTCTGCTTTTTTACCTATTATACATACAATGGCAATATCCTTCTCAGCTGAAGATATCCCGCCTCGCATACACTCTACTGGCCAACAAGCCGCAGCCTGCCACTACAAACACCATAATCATAACAAACAACGCTGGAATTCGTCCATGCAGAACAATTTCTGCCGTATCTACATAGACAAAGGGACTAAAAAACCGCAGAAAGGCTAGGTTATCAAAGAGATTCACAAGAATCTGTAGGAAGTATGTACCAAAGATCAAACCTAATGTAATAGAAAAAGCTGTTCTGCTGCGCCCCAAAGCTGTTCCCATTAAGAAAGCGGCGGCTGCAAATGTATAGTGCAGGAGTAATGGAGCTGCAAAAGCCAACAGGAGCAATTCGCGCCAAGGAATAGGTCCCTCTTCAACGAAAACAAAGGACAGTACAGTTAGTGCCCCAACAAGTAAATTAAACAGAGCTAGAGTTATACCTACTCCAAGATACTTTTCTCCTACTAACCGCTGCCGTGTAATCGGTCGAGCTAAGAGAAACTCAATCGTTTTGTCCTCTTCTTCTTTTGCTAAAGCGTGACTTCCTAACTGTGCCGCATAGACGCTGCCAAAAAGTGTGATCATGAGAAAACCCTGCACCGAATAATACCCTATGAGCGTACCGTACGATACCTTATCCATATTAAACGCTTTCAGCATACTCTCTGGAAAAGCCGCCAGCATAGCCTCGAGATCTGCTTGATCCGAAGCAAATTGAGGGTAAAGCGCGATCAGCAGTACCACTATCAAGCTCATAACAGCAGACCACACGAGAAGTCCTTTGTAGTTTGCCTCAATTTCTCTCATAAACACAACCATACTACAGCACCACCTCTGTGTGATCGTAGTAATGAAGGAAAACTTCCTCCAGACTTGGTTCTTCAATTCTTAAATCAAGCAGTTCCAAACCACCTAAGGCTGCCACTAAATCGCGAATATCACCGCGGAAAATGAAGGTAGAAATATTCCCTTGACGATCTTGTTCCGTCAATCCGGCTAATTTCAAATCATTCGTTTTATCATTTCCCCATTCAATAGTTACCCGTTTAAATTGATCCGAAAGCAACCCCTTAATCGACTCCATCTTAATCAAAGTACCTTCTTTAATAATAGCCACCCGGTCCGAGATTTTTTGAACTTCACTAAGAATATGAGAAGAGAAAAAGACGGAGACACCCAGCTCCTTCTCTTCTCTTACCATGTCCAAGAAAACCTCCTGCATTAAAGGATCCAATCCACCAGTTGGTTCATCAAGGATCAAGAGTTCAGGACAATGCTGCATGGCTTGAATAATCCCCAACTTCTTGCGGTTACCAAAGGAAAGTTCGCCTGTACGTTTACTCAAATCAAGGTCTAACAGTTCTGCCAATTCCTGCCGCCGTTTTGAGCAATCTTTCCTGTAAAATCGCTCCGCATATTCCAACAGCATCTCCCCGGTCATTTCAGGATAGTAGTGACACTCTGAAGGCAAATACCCGACCCTCCGCCGAATTTCCAAGGCATCCTCCACCACGTCATAACCGAGAACCGACGCCTCCCCAGCAGTGGGAAACACGAAATTTAGGAGTAAGCGAATTGTAGTGCTCTTGCCAGCACCATTGGGACCAATAAAGCCTAAAATTTCTCCTTCGTTCATCTGCAGGGTCAAATTCTCAATACCCCGCTGTTCCCCATAGTACTTAGTTAAACCGTCAGTTATTATGACCGCCACGACATCACCCCTATGGGACAGATATGGTAAACTCTGGAATTCCAGCAGCATACGGGGAAATCTCGTATAAACTAAAGTACGTAACCACTTCCCCTTCCTGGAGATAGAAACTCTGCTCAGGTTGGAACATACTTTGATCAAACTCTGGAATAAAGAACCACTCTGGTGACTGAGATATCTGTTCGTTAATCACTGCCACTACCATTTCTTTGTCAGAATCTGTAGGGAACAAGTCATCAAATTCTAGACTATACCCTGTAGTTAGGTCAAAGTTCAAGGCCTCCACATGGGTCATGCCATGAGCGCCACCCGTGTACTGATAAAATGTAAGCGTCAAACTAAGGAGACCACCCCGGTTAAGCTTCACATCGTAGTCCACCTGTCCCACATAAGGGATGAAATGGTCCCACTCTTCCTGTTCGAACATGGCCTTCGCCTCAGCGGCCGAATCGACGATATCATCGACAAAAGCATTAACGCCCTCAGCAATCTCTCTGTTGACACGATCCTGCCATTCTAGATTCCCCACACCCCATATTCTGGGTATAGATGCTCTGATGTAAACCGTATCATCTTCTTTTTCGTAAACCTGTTCTAAAACTGTCGCTTGATTTGGAAAACCATCACGAATTCGCAGCCAGTACGGATTTACAGGTTCCGCACAGGCTGCCAAAGACAAAGACGCTATCAACCCTACCAACATCACAATCGTGATCTTCCTTTTCATGCTGCATCGCCCTCCTACCTCTTTGATTAGCAGCGAAATACCACTCGTCTTAATAATATTCGAGAAAACCTTTCTCAATCAGACCGCAACTAGGATCCCTGAAAACACAACTGCTCCCAGGTTTTAACATGAACCTCTGCACCAATGTATAGAGGTTCTTTCTTCACAGTGATTCTACAAAAACACTGTTTGGAATGGTTTTCCCTTCAACGATATTAAGAATTCGCTCTGCCGAAACCCTCGGGTCCAAAGGTGCATTTGGTCCACCCATATCCGTTTTCATCCAGCCTGGGTGAACTGCATACACCTTAACTGCCGTTCCTGCGTAGTGAGACTGCAGCTTCTGCGAAAAGGCGTTTAAGGCATGCTTTGTTAATGAGTAGGGGAAATCCCGCGGTCCCATATCCAATGCCGATTCTGAAGAAACATTCACTACTACACCTGGTTGGTCTTTAGCGAGTAAGGAATCACAATGTTTCATTATCAGCATAGGGCCAAAGAGATTAACAGCGAAGCTCTCCTCAAGATCACTCAACTGAATCCCCCGAATAGAGTCATTTCGACCAAGCAAAACTCCTGCATTGTTAATGATGCTGTTTAGATAACCCAGCTTATCCTGGATTTCCACGACTGCCCTAGCAATACTTCCTTCTTCTCGTAAATCTAGCTTTACTGTGAGTAAGCTCTCGCCATACTCTGTTTTCAAATCAGTCAAATCTGCCGTCATCGTCCGACAAGAAGCTGCTACCTTATGACCTCGTTTTAGAGCCTCTGCAGCTAGATGAAGCCCCAAACCGCGACCGGCTCCCACTACTAGAATATGCATTCTATACCTCCCTCAATTCCCAATCAATCGTCTTGAAACAATCCACTAAATCTGTACGCACTAGGGCAATAATCTCCCTAGAATCTTCCTCCGGTGGTGCTGCAGCACGCCACAACTTCTGAAGCAGCACCTCTACCTCCTCCCTAAACATCTCTTGGTTCAATTCCTGCCAGAGTGCGGCAGCTTTCCAAGCATATTCGCTGTACGCATCATATGATTCGGGATAACTGTGTCCACTAGGGTCAGCAAAATTGAGAATGGTGTTCGCATACAGGAAATAAGCTAAAAGTCTCCCCTTAGTCCTTAGTAGAGAGTGGTAGTTCTGTAACAAGTACTGCTGTTCGTTTATGTCATCAACGTTGTGAATAAAGTCTTCCACAACTGCCTTAACCTGATCCGAAGCCATTATGGGATCAACTCCTTTATATTAGTGCTACTAACTTCTGTGTCAGAAGGCTAATCCCTTGCAAAATCGAGATCATCCTAACGGTTTTGGTCTCAAAAAACGGTAAGTACACAAAAGACCATGTGCAAAAATACACATGGTCTCAATGATCGGTTCTACATATTAGAGATGACTAATAAACGTATCCAAAATCCCCACTGTCTTAGGTTGAAATTCTGACCAAGATACCTCTGGTGCTGTAAATACAAACAGGTAGCCCACATCTTCTCGGATAACAATCCAATTTTCCTGGACAAGCACAGGGTTATTACTAAAAGTCCAGCGTCCAACAGCTGCTTCTTCCTGATTTACAGTCTCACTCGTCTCGCAAACTAGAGTAAAATCAGGTAATACATTAGGAAGAGCTGCAATTCGACTAGCCATCAATTGATTCGGCCTAATTCCAGGGGGCAAACTCATCATTAAAAGAACAGCAGACTCTTCTGGCCGAAGAGGGTCATACATAACCAGCATAGGAAAGCCCTGGTCTTCTCCTTCCATACTCATCCATCCCTCAGGAATGGAAATCTCACAGGCATATTCCCTATTAACATAGGAATCTCCGTAAATCCCCGTCTCTAGACCTAAATCCTCCGTTACTGCTGGTACTTCAAAATCGTCAATAACAATATCCAACTTACCAATTAACCCAATTCGAACATCTTGTGTCCCCATAACAGTCTCACTATCCACAAACTTAATAAGCAGGGCATCGGGTGCTATTTGATTATGAGACGCATCTACAGCCACCCATTCGCCTAACCAAACTTCATTCCACATATGACCAATCCAGAGACTTCCCTGATAACGTTCACCAAGCGCAATTCGAGTGGGTAACCCGGCAGCTCGAGCCATGGCAGCGAATAGAATGGCATACTCAGAACACTTCCCAACTCTTCCTTCGAGAATTTCAGCGGTGGTTAGGGTTTGGACAACCATCTCACTTGTCATATTCTGAAACACCCAATTCACAAGGAGCTGAGTTGCTTTCCAACCATCCTGCTCCCCTTGGAGAATCTCCGCTGCCAACTCTTGAACTATTGGTAGAGACGGAGTGATATAGTCTTCATCACCTAAATATTTAGCAAAGTCAATATCCTCCACCGGGAGCTGCACTCGACCGGAAAAATCTCTGTCATCCCGTCTAATCCGTAATTGAACTGTTGTATCATCCAAAACATTCGCAACGGTCTGCCGATTATCTTCCCAGCAGAAAGCATTTGGTTTTACATCACTCCAACGTACTGTATTGACGCTGGAAGCAGCACGGAAAGGATGCTCCACCACTATATTCCCTGGAACTACTAGAGCATCAGCCGCCTTAGACTGAATCTCCGGTAAGTTATCTGGGGAGACTTTGCGAACCGCGATATTCTCTCCCAGTGTTTCAGTGTTATAGCAGACTCCTTCTTTATCAATCAACACCTTTTGTGTGAGGGTATCCGTCTCTTGCATCACGAGAAAAACCGGCACACGGGATCCCTCATATTCGTACTCCGTTTCTTCCACAACAGTAAAAACAACTTCCGAAAGCTGCCCATAATCCCATGTTTCAAACGTATAATCATGACCGACCACTAATCTGCCTTCTGCTCTAGCCTTGTCCACTAAAGATGAACTTGAGTAAATAGGTTTTACCCCTTCCCAATTGAAATAGCTCTTAGCAGCTTTGCCCGTGTGATCAGAAATCTCCATGTAAACCTCTGTTTTCTCCGGTCCGTACACAAACTTCGCTTCGTGGCGCGTTTGAGCACCATCTGCATCACTTACGCGCAGAACGGAGGTAAGGCGAAACTCAAGATCGGTCCAAATATCGATGCTTTCCAAGTACACAAAAGGGGTACCAAAGAAATCCATACTAATCTGGAAGAAACTGCGGTAGTAATACCCCTCACTTGTTTTCCAGAACTGATCGTTCCCGTAACCAATGGGAATACTGGCCTCCTCAATAACCAGCCAATCATCTCGCAGCAAAACATCTTGAGCCAAAACAGTACTAGTGAGGCAAAACATCAAGATAACACAAAGTACAAAGACTTTCTTATTCCTCAAATCATAACCTCCCTAGGATTCTCTATCTCTTCCACTCTTGTTTGATATGTTCTAGACTTATTCGGTCCACGTAAATTGCTCGATCACACGGCAAATAGATCAATTTAACATCATAATCGTGCCTCCAGGGGCATAATTCCTCGGCCCTTGAGTAAAGCTCAGAATTGGGCTCTACTACTTGAGCTGTACCGAAGAACTGGACCCCCTTAATCTGATGGAAATCATCCTTAAATGGTGAAGAAACAAGCAAGCAGACCTCTCTACTGCTGGATAGATTGTCAAACTTGCTGCCTCCTTTAGAGTGAATATATATGTTCAAGTCATCATCCATAAAATACTTGACAGGGCTCACCCGCAACCCAGCAGGTCCCGTAGTCCCTAAAAAACCAGTATCTCGTCCTTTAGCAAAGTTTAGAATGGCCTGCCGCAGCTGTTCTTTGTTGAGTGTCTGCTGCTCCAGCATCGTTGTTTGCATAAAAGTCCTCCTTTGAAAGGTATTCATTGTTATAATCCCCATTTCAAAGTGAACCATGCCCAAAAAGAATACCCCAGGAATATCCTGGGGTAAAGCAGATCTATTTAAACTCCACATTGACAGTATCTATTGACTCTTTTGTCCCTTTCAATATAACCTGCAATTCGTACGTATTACCTTTAAGCTGCTCATTATAAAGTTCTTCGTTCGTAAGTACATCCTTTAATTCGTCTAACCTGATTTCAGGAATATCCACTGTTTCCTTTAGGAACGGAACTATAACCGGCAGCTTTATCATTGTCTCATCATAATTTCGTACAAGGAGTGGTTTGCTGGGTTCACTAGGGTCAACAAGAGAAACCCTTACTCCGGTAATTACATAGTTCACTCCAAAGCCCGATGTCGTGACATTGAGCTTTGCATTGTCAATGCTTGTTTACCCAAACGAGATTCCAATGGAGTTTGGGGTGACACGAATGGCAATAGACGGAGCCAAACATCCAGAGAGTAATACGGCAGCTGCCAGCAAGCTGATCAAGCCGACTCTTTTCATTTCTTTACTACCTCCTAATTTCGCAGTAAGAAGGGGTTCGTCCTTGAGTAAGAAATATCCTGCTAACTGAGTTGAAAGGATGTATATCTTTTCATGTCGAATACATTTCATCAGAGCTATTCAAAAGGGAGATGATCTAGTGCGTAAGCGAACTGACCTCATTATAATAATGAGTCTGCTGGTTTTATTAATAGCAGGGCTCTTAAGTCCAAGTGTTTGGGCTGAAACCAACAGCGAACGTGTCGTGGTGCTTGATTTTTTGACCCTAGACGAAAACGGGAACTACATTGACACCCTTGCACTTAAACATACTGACCTAGTAAATCTGTCTAGAATCATGTCACAGGGAATTGCTGCACGCTTGGTGCAGTATGGTGAATTTGATGTCCTAGATAGTATCAGCCTTCGAGATGAGATCAACAGCCTTGGTTTTACCTATGAGACATCAGCCTATGAAAGAGCACAGGTCCTGCTGGAAAGCAATCTAGCTGACCAAGTCATTACCGGCTCTATTACCCTACTGCAGAACACCGCGGTCTTAGGGGTACAGCGCTTCCAGATGATTGATGGACAGCCTACTTTAGCAGGATCAGCCATGGGCACCACAGCCCGCGTATCAGACGCCCCCTCCCTTGTAGATACATTAGTAAGCAGCCTCTTCCCCGCTGACGTACAGGTCATAGAACGTTCGATTGAACAAGTATTTGTCGTGCCGAGTCAAATTCGAATGAACCTAGGAGGATCGAAACAGATTACTGTTTATGCGTTAGACTCCATGGGACGTCCAGTGACAAACCCCGAATTTTTGTATTTTTCTAGTGACGAGTCTAAGGTAGAAGTAAATGAACACGGAGTTGTAAGAGGACTGCAGCCCGGTACATCTACAATAACAGTGCGAGCCATAAGCAGAACTGCCCGCTCTGGGTCACCCGCGACTATGAGTGTAACAGTAGTACCGCCTGTGCTAGGTGTACGCGTTGGTACCCTTGTTACAAATCGAGCAGGTATTGAAGGTCGTCCCATTCGCCTAGGTGTCCGTCTAACTCCAACAGTCGATCAACGGGGAACCCAACAGAAAACGGTAACACCAACCCAGACGGCACCAGATGTGACCAATCCTTTATCATTAGTAAGCTCGTTCTTCAGCTCACTCTTAACAAATGGGCTCATCACTATTGACCTTGATTTTGATCCAACCAAAGAACTCCTTGTGGCCTTTAGTGGCGTTCAGCGCTCCGCCAGCGGCTATATTGGTACTGGCGTAGGTTATTTGTCTCCACTGGACGATCTATCAGCAGAAAAAGGGTTTGTATTCCGATTTACTCTAGGAAGTCAATACCGCCCCAGCGACCGGTTCACCCTTCCTATAGAAGCGGTTATGGATGCCATTTTTCCCACTTCATCAGCATTCAAACCAACATTCCGAATCGGCATCAACGTTGGATTCGATCTATTTCCCTGATAGGAGCGATATTCAAAGTGATACTAATCATGACTGCATTAATCATGGGTTTTGTAGTAGGACGACTAGAGATTATTCCAACCAAACTGAAACATTATTCAGGGAAAGTAGGATCAGGAGCACTTCTTGTACTCCTGTTCTCTATGGGAGCAACCATGGGCGCAAACCATGAAGTGATCAACAATCTAGCAAGCCTCGGTTTGAAAGCCCTGCTCACGGCAATCGGTACCATAGCTGGAAGTGTGCTGGCGGTGTGGATAGCTGTCCAATTCACTGTGAAGAGAAGACAAAAACAAGCTGCAGGGGGGCAGGGCCAATGACCTTGAAAATTGTCGGTGCCATGGCTATGGGTGCCATCTGCGGTCATTTCTTTGTCGATCCTGCTTATCTGCCCTATTTTGAATCAGCTGCCGATTGGGGCTTAAGGCTGCTCATCTTTACAGTTGGACTCGACCTAGGAAGTAATGAGAACTTGGGGAGGCAAGTCAAAACCCTACCAAAAACTGCTCTAGCAATCCCATTCCTGATTGCTGTAGGTTCTATTATTGGCGCAGTAGGGGTCAACCTAATTCTTGATTCTCATCCCTTAGAGGCAGCTGCTGTAGGAGGAGGCTTTGGGTGGTATTCCTTGTCGGCTGTCCTCATAGCCCAAACATACGATGTCACATTGGGAGCACTCGCTTTCCTCACTAATATTTTCCGAGAAGTATTGGCCATTACTTCAATCCCCTGGATAGCAGCAAAGCTGGGACACCTGCCAGCCATTGCTCCAGGTGGTGCTACTGCCATGGATGTAACACTCCCCATTATTTCTCAAAGCACAGACCAGCAAACAACACTGGTTGCATTTTATTCAGGAACCGTATTAACCCTAATGGTTCCTGTCCTAGTACCATTCTTGTTGAAGCTAGCTCGTCTATTTACTTAAAGATTCTGGGAGGGCATACCTAATGCGAAAATACGGTTTCAACTTTTTGTGGATGTTTATCTGGCACGAAGGACAAAACCCTCAAGAACCGAATGAGAAGGAACTAGATTTTGTTGCAGAAGAAGGATTCAACTTTGTCCGGGTCCCGACAGACTACCGCTATTGGATTAGGGATTTTGATTATCATAATCCGAACGAGCAGGTTTTTGAATATATTGATTCGTACTTGGAAGCCTGCATGGAACGAGAGCTCCACATGTGCCTCAACATTCACCGAGCTCCTGGATACTGTATCAACCGAAACGATATAGAGAAACATAACCTCTGGCTGGACTCTGCAGCTCAAGAAGGCTTTATCTTTCAATGGGAGACCTTCGCCAAACGGTACAAGGGAATTCCCAACCAATATCTCAGTTTCGACTTAATCAATGAACCGCCCAATATTGGTCAATACGGTTTGACTAGGGAGAACCATGCAGATCTGATGCGGCGTACTGCCGAAAGTATCCGGGCCATCGACCCCGAACGGCAGATCGTAATCGATGGTTTGGGCGGTGGGAATATTGCCATGCCTGAACTTGTTGATTTAGGAGCTGTTCACAGTGGTCGCGGTTACCAACCTATGGCAGTCACTCACTACCAAGCATCATGGTGGTCTGATAGTGCTGACCTTCCTATCCCAGTCTATCCTGGTACTAATTGGGCAGGTGCTGTTTGGGATAAGGACACCATTCGCACTTATTACGAACCATGGTTGGCTGTCCAATCTCAGGGTGTAGAGGTTCACATAGGTGAATTCGGCTGTTACAACAAAACACCCAACGACGTCGCCCTAAGATGGTTTTCCGACCTGTTAAGTCTATACAGCGAATTTGGATGGGGTTACTCCCTGTGGAACTTTAAGGGCCCTTTTGGAATTGTTGAACATGGGCGCCCAGGTGTGGTATACGAAAACTACAAGGGGTTTAAAGTGGATCGAGAGCTTTTGGAGATTTATAAGGCCCACCGCATCAGCTCTCCCTAATTTCCCAGCCCGGGATGGGCTCCCGGGCGATTTTGAGGATTCGTTCTAACTTAAGGGTTCAAGGGGTTTAGATGGCTCATAAACTGGAATTGATCCACTTTTCGTGGGGATAGGTTTCGCCCACCGTACAGCGTTCTTGATGACCTGCTGTACTTCTGGTTGGTAATAAATAGGGAAGGTTTCATGTCCTGGTCTGAAATAAAACACCTTACCTTTCCCCCGATGATAGCAGCATCCACTTCGAAACACCTCTCCACCTTCAAACCAACTTATGAATACTAGGCAGTCTGGGGCAGGAATCTCAAATCGTTCACCATACATTTCAGTCTGGGGAATCTCAAAATAATCTCCTAGACCTTCTGCAATAGGATGGCCTTGTTCTACGACCCAGACACGCTCTTTTTCTCCCGATTCGCGCCAGCGCAAGTCACAGGAAGTACCCATCAATTTCCGGAAAACCTTTGAATGGTGAGCCGAATGCAAAACGATCAAGCCCATCCCTTCCAAAACACGTTGATACACTCGCTCCACAATCTCGTCTTTCACATCATAGTGTGCTTTATGACCCCACCACAACAAAACATCGGTGCCTGCCAAGACTTCCTCCGTTAACCCATGTTCAGGTTGGTCCAATGTGGCGGTTTGAATCTCCATATCACCATCCTCTCCTAAAAAATCAGCAATGGCCCCGTGAATCCCTTTGGGATACACCTCAGCCACCTTCTTGTTTTCTTTTTCGTGAAAATACTCATTCCAAATCGTAACTCTAATCTTATTTGTCACTTCTGACTCTCCTTTTTTCAACAATGCTTCTATAATTCACTCGAACAGACAAGAAACCTGCCGCTTAAGGACAGGTTTCTGATACTAAGTTCTAAACCTCAAACTTGAAATCTTCGTTTCTCTGTTTCAGCAGCCAAGGAATCAGCTCCGGTTCTTTGTATGCCCGAGTCCATGAATCATGACCTACCCCTTCATAAACCGTGAACCGTACATTACCGTTATTCTCTCTTAATACGTCGACCAATTCCTGAGAACTCGACAACGGCACTACATCATCGCTGTCACCATGGAATGCCCAGACTGGAACATGTTTTATCTTCTTAATACGCTCTGGAAAACCTAACATGGGCATGGCTCCCCCACAAATAGGTGCAATTGCAGCAAATGCGTTAGGACGTCTTTCGGCCCAATGCCAAGTTCCAAAGCCGCCCATACTGAGGCCTGTGAGGTAAATTCGTTCAGTATCAATTGGATATGTACGAAGGAGCTCACTCAAAAATCCATCCAACGCATCCAACTGACGATCCCAAAAGGATTCTACTGGACATTGGGGTGCAGCAAGAATGAACGGAAATTTCTCACCCTGTTCGGCCATCATTGTCAACCCATGCTTCTTCACTAGGTTGAGATCTGTTCCCCTTTCTCCTGCACCATGCAAAAAGATCACTAGTGGCCATTTTTTCCCAGTTTGTTCACCCACTTGGGACGGTGTATAGACCAAGTAATTGAGACGCAGTGTTTTTTCAATTGTTTTAACCATTGTATGAGACTGCTGCAGCATAATCCCTACTCCCTTCCAAACTCAAGCGACGTGATGTCAAAAACATATTTTGTATTATTTCGCTGTTTACCCGAAATCTCCTTGCTTTGAGTGATGAAAGATAAGCACCTTTAGCCGGTGCGTGTGGAGCTATCATTATCTCCGCTTGTGGTAACAAAAGTTGGATAACTCGCTGCACCCGATTATGTATGATTTCGCTCCCCAATAGTATTGGTCCACATAATCCAATGAACGGATCTAGCACGTCCATATAGCGGACTACTCGAAGAATTGAGTGTATCAAGTCATCGGCTGCATCGCACAAGATTTCCAAAGCAATCGGATTGCCCATTTCAGCCAACTCGTTAATATGCTGTGCAATAGCCGAAGATCGCCCGTTGTAAAGAGCGATTGAGGAATCCAGAAAAATTTCTTGAAGATCGCCGCTTCCATACGCATACGGGTTCTGACGAATTTTTTTCCATGTTCGAATTGCAATATCCCATGAAGAAAAAGGGCACCTAAATTCATATCTTAGACCTGATGGACAGCGGAAAAACACATAACTCGTGTCCCCGCCAATCACTAACATTTGAGCCCTACTTTGAGGTAGACCTAGGATAGAAGCAGACCGGAAATCACTTACTGCAATGTTTGTCCCTTCAAAAAGTCCGTGAATCAGACAGTTCAGGTGATGAGCGTCTAAAATCTGATGACATTGATAAGTAAAGCACACCGTATCTAAAACTCGAGGTGTCCTCGAACCCAGTGATGCACGAACAAGCTCCTCCAAATTTCGACGAGCCTGTGGAACACCATAACGTATATAATTAACAGAACCGCCTACTCTCCTAGCTATGACTCGCCCTTGACTGTCTCCCAGGATCGCGGTAGCAGAATTATTGTCGTCAGCAACCCCTAAAAAAAGTCGTTCAGCTTTAGAGCAATTCATATACTAGCCATAGGTAACTGCATGACTGCCATTCATATAAAACAAATATTCCGTCTATTTAACACAATCTAATCGAGCTACCTCTTTGGCGTTTTCCCTCCCCCTTGCTTATGATGTCAAATCCCCCAGTATACTGCCTATGGCTCCCACCCCTGAAAGGGGCGGGAGCATAGTTTTTGCTGGTCTATCCAAAGATGTATCGGTTAAGAATGTTCTCTAATAGTTCTTGTCGACCTGATGTATTGACGATCTGATTATTCTCGAGAGCATAGTCAGCCAACTCTTTGAAACCAACTTCTCCCTTAACAATCTTCTCACCAATACCAGACGAGTAACTACTGTAACGTTCAGCAATAAACTCTTCTAATTCACCAGATTCAAGCAGTTTGTGAGCTGCCTTTAGTCCGTGAGCAAAAGCATCCATACCAGCGATATGAGCGTAGAACAAATCTATTGGCTCAAAAGACCCTCGACGAACTTTCGCATCAAAGTTGAGACCACCTGGTGCTAAACCACCATTCTGAAGAATTTCATACATAGCTAAAGTTGTAGCATAAAGATTAGTGGGGAATTGGTCCGTATCCCAACCGAGAAGCTCATCTCCTTGGTTCGCATCCACACTTCCCAAAATGCCATTAATCCGGGCTACCCGTAACTCATGCTGGAAAGTATGACCAGCTAATGTAGCGTGGTTTGCTTCTATGTTAATCTTGAAATCCTTTTCTAAACCATAAGAATGTAAGAATCCAAGTACTGAAGCTACGTCAAAATCATACTGGTGTTTTGTTGGCTCCTTAGGCTTAGGCTCAATTAG
The DNA here is from genome assembly GCA_012518735.1 of Bacillota bacterium. Classification (GTDB taxonomy): domain Bacteria; phylum Bacillota; class Limnochordia; order Darwinibacteriales; family Darwinibacteriaceae; genus JAAYRO01. The sequence goes on along the minus strand of JAAYRO010000046.1, from coordinate 2,666 downwards.
GAACTGACCTGTAAAGCCAATCTCTCGAGCATAATCTACGGCCATATGCAAGAACCGAGCTAGATTGTCTAATTCTAAGCCCATATCTGTATTCAGGAGGGTCTCATATCCTTCACGGCCGCCCCAAAATACATAGTTCTCTCCACCTAACTCCTTAGTAATCTCCAATGCCCGTTTCACTCGAGCCGCTGCATATGCAAAAACATCTGCATTTGGTGATGTTGCAGCTCCGTGCATAAAACGAGGATGACCAAATAGATTAGATGTACCCCAGAGTAATTTAATACCTGTTTCCGCCATAAGTTCTTTAATAATGTCAACTATTGTATCGATATTGGCAAATGTCTCCCTTAATGTGTCTCCCTCAGGAGCCAAATCGATATCGTGGAAACAGAAAAAAGGAATTTGCATTTTTTGCATAAACTCAAAACTAGCATAAGCCCTGGCTTTAGCAATATCCATAGGGTCGGTTAGGTTATCCCATGGTCGTACTACCGAGCCACTACCGAACATATCATCACCAGCACCTGTTAAGGTATGCCAATAAGCCATGGAAAACCGAAGATGCTCCTCCATAGTCTTATCTCCCACAACCTCTTTAGGATTGTAGTGTCGGAACGCTAAAGGATTAGTCGAGTCCGTTCCTTCGAATGAAACCTGCGTCACCTCTGGAAAATAAACAGTCATTCAAAAACCTCCTTTTATAAACAACCTTTCTATAATATATCATACTTCTATACAAAACCAAAGTTTCCTTGCTATTCGTCTACGATTGTGGCCCCCAGGGAGTTCTTAAAGTGTCTAAGAGCCCATTGATGACCTGCTTGATCGAAACTCTGCACCGTATTTTTGTGAACCACAATGTTAAATCCTTTGTTATACGCATCTACAGCAGTATGCAGAATACATATGTCCGTGCATACACCTGCTAAATGAAGTTCGGTTATGTTTCGTTCTCGTAAACGAATTTCTAGATCTGTACCGGCAAATGCACTGTAACGGGTTTTGTCCATTACTAAAACTAGCTCGGCATATTTTTTCTTGCTCTCTTCTATAACAGATTCTAGTTCACCATAAAGCTGCCTTCCCCACGTTCCGGCAAGATTGTGCGGTGGAAAAAGCCCATTCTCTGGATGATACGTATCGTTGGGATAGTGGATATCGTTAATTACGAATACATAGTCACCATTCCCTAGAAATTTACGCGTCAGTTTGACAATCGGCCCAGCAACACTTCGTCCCGCCACACCGCAATTTAGTGTTCCTTCCTCAGCCACAAAATCATTAGTGTAGTCAATGATAAGTAGTGCTCGGTTCATAACCATCCCTCCTTAGTTTACTATTGTTCCTACACCTTGGTCTTTCTGTAAGGCAATTACATTCTCTGTTACAGAGTCAAATGTATCATCGTGACTAATAACGAAAAGCTGCTCAAAACCTTCTGTGGCACTCTGAATCGCTAGAGCCAGACTCTGCCGCCTCTCCCCATCCAAGTTTGAGGTCGGTTCGTCAAAGAAACCAACTCCTACTCTTGAAAACAAGCGCATCATGGCTAATCGAATGGCAAGAGCCGCTGTCATCTGTTCTCCACCAGACAACTGCTTAAACACTCGTATCCGCTCTGCTCCACCTTGATGATCTACTAACTGAACCTCGTACTCACTAGCCCACTGTACCCTCACATTTTCATTAGACACCTGACGATAGATATCCGTAGCTAAATGGGAAATATACTGCCTAAATTGGTGAGCAATTGGATCAGCTGCATCTCGCAGTATACCCCTCAAGGCCTGTGTCAGTTCACCGGCCATCTTTATTTGATTGAGCTCTTCCGTCTTGGCCTGCCATTCGGCTTTCCATTCCATCAGTCTGTCATACTCTACAAATAGATCTTGTAGTCTTTCCTTAGATTTTTCCATTTCAAAGGAAGTTGATTGAATGGCTTCTTTCAACTTTTGAACACTTTCGTCTAACACTTGATGCTCCTTAGGATCATACTGTTTTCTTAAACTCTGCTCCTTCTCTATTTCACCTTGCTGTTTCCCCATTAGGTCCCTAACCTGTTTGTTCAACTCTGCAAGTTTTTGACCAATAGTATCATAGCGACGGGCAAGCTTGATATTCTCTTGGTAAAGGTTGAAACCGTGCCGAAGGCTGTCCATCTCACTTTTCACCGCAGAAAGCTGGCTGTCTAGATTGACGTACTCTCTGAGTTTTTCCCGTAAACCCTCCAGCACCTCTTCTTCAGCATGCAATTGAGCTGTCTCCGTACTTAGTCGCTTTGCTCGATCGCCCAATTCATGCTGTTGATCCTGCACTTCCTTCTTTTGGTTCCCAATACTCTCTAGTTCTACCTCTACCCTGCTGAGCTTACTGCTGATCCCATGATGTATCTGAGTCAGCCAGTTATCAAAGGCCCTAAAGTTCTGATTCCATCCGTCCATCACAAGATGAAGATGGGACACCCAACTGCTCCAATCACTGAGCCATTGAGTAAGAGAAGAGAGACTGGTCTCCAATAATACTGGATATTCCCGTACCGATTCTACCGGCTGCTCATCCAAACTATTCTGAGAGCCCAACTCCCATTGGTCCAATTCTTTCTGTACTTTTTCTACTGAATCATGGAACAAATCAGGAACGGCTGCAAACTCTTTTAGGTAATG
>JAAYRO010000045.1 GCA_012518735.1 Bacillota bacterium | reverse complement strand
GCGTTCTCAATGGCTTTACTCATTTGAGGATGGTCGATAGCTTCATCTTCCTGCCATCCTAACCGGTCCATAATACCCATAATTCGTTCTGAACCAAAGAGCCGCATGAGATCGTCCTCTAACGAAACATAGAACCGTGAAGAACCTGGATCTCCCTGCCGTCCTGAACGACCTCGGAGCTGGTTATCAATCCTTCTTGACTCATGCCGTTCGGTACCAATGATGTGCAGACCGCCTAATTCCTTAACACCTTCACCTAAAACAATGTCCGTACCACGCCCAGCCATGTTGGTAGCAATGGTCACCATACCTCGCTGACCAGCTTGTTTAACAATTTCCGCTTCTTTCTCATGATACTTTGCATTCAAAACTTGATGGGGAATACCTTTTCTCTTGAGCATAGCACTAAAGCGCTCTGAAGTCTCAATAGAGACTGTACCGACTAATATAGGTTGTCCTTTAGCATGAAGCTCGGCAATTTCCTCAACAATAGCCTCGAATTTCCCCTGGGCCGTTTTGTACACCGCATCAGGATAATCCACCCGAATCATCGGCTTATTCGTAGGAATTTCCACCACATCAAGACCATAAATCTTGATAAACTCGTCTTCCTCTGTCTTAGCTGTTCCTGTCATACCAGCTAGCTTGTGATACATTCTAAAATAGTTCTGATACGTAATGGAAGCAAGTGTTTGACTTTCCTTTAAAACAGCCACGCCTTCTTTGGCTTCAATGGATTGGTGTAAGCCATCAGAATAGCGCCGACCTGGCATCATCCGCCCTGTAAACTCATCCACAATAATAACTTCATTATCTTTCACAACATAATCCCGATCTCGCACAAAAAATTCCTTAGCTTTCAATGCTTGATTTAGATAATGGTTGAGCTCAAAATGTGTGTCATCAAAGAGATTCTCAATTTGAAGGATCTTCTCAACACGTGAAATACCATCTTCAGTAATGGCGATAGTCTTGGCTTTTTCATCAACTACATAATCCTGCTCTGGTTTTAGCTGTGGAGCAATCTGTGCAAAACGCATATAGTGGCGGGCTGAATCTTCTGCCTGCCCCGAGATTATCAAAGGCGTCCGTGCTTCATCGATGAGAATAGAGTCTACTTCGTCCACAATGGCATAGTGGAGTTCCCTTTGAACCAACTGGTTAGGAGAGACAACCATATTGTCCCTTAAATAGTCGAAACCAAATTCATTATTCGTACCGTAGGTTACATCAGAATTATAGGCTTGACGCCGTTGTTCAAAGTCGAGTCCGTGAACAACTACTCCCACAGTAAGCCCAAGGAATTCATAGATCTGACCCATCCATTCTGCATCTCGTCTTGCCAAGTAATCGTTTACAGTAATTACATGAACCCCTCGTCCTGTAAGCGCGTTAAGATAGACGGGGAGAGTAGCCACTAAGGTCTTTCCCTCACCCGTCTTCATCTCAGCAATACGCCCTTCATGGAGGATAATGCCTCCCATTAACTGGACATCAAAGTGGCGCATCCCTAAGACGCGCCGGGACGTTTCCCGTACCACAGCAAACGCTTCTGGAAGTAATGCATCCAATTCCTCTCCAGAGTTTAGCCGTGTTCGAAACTCTGGGGTCTTGGCCTTAAGCTGGTCATCTGTCAGTTTCTGAACTTCCGATTCCCAGCTGTTGATAACTTCCACCATTTCCCCTAAGCGTTTCAGTTCTCGTTCTGTAGGATCAAAAATCTTTTTTATGAATTTAAGCACTATCATTCCTCCATATAAGGGAATGTCTGAATATTAACGATTCTATTTTACTATGCACTCCTTTGAATTGCAAATCAGGAGCGATATTCCCCACCCCGTGCTCCAGCATCGATCAGTGCCCAAAGTCCCCCTGTGACTAAGGAATGACCTCCTAGCAAAACTGGAATGGGAGCATTTATAGCAGCCTTCGTAAACTCCTCCAAACCAGGATGGGTAATAAGGTCTACTTCACCTAAGTCAGAAGCGAATCGATCCGATTGTGAGAGTTTCCAGTGAAAATGCTCAAAGAGAACTCGAGTATCTAGTACGGCTCCATCACAGATTTCACTCAAGAACTCAAAAAAGGTCGTAAACCCTATACTTTCAACAAGCTTACCCATTAATGACACAACTTCTCCTCTTTCATCTCTTCCTAATGCCTTCATCCCCCGTTCTTCAGAGAACAACCGTATCCGGCAGCGAGTTTGAGCATCTAAATACTGGAAGAGATTAGACCCTACTCGGCCAAACAGCACCATTTCTCCATTAGGATTATTAGCCAACTCTTTGATAGCATTATACCGACTGAAATCTAAGTCAAGATCCTTTACGGCCTGTTTTGTATGATGTCCCATATCCGGATGTACAGACAAGATCAACAAATCTGTCGGTGTATCTATATCAAAGTTAAGGCCTAAAGTGCGCTGCAGGGGAATCCAGCGCAGCCCCCCTTCGTGGGTTAAGGCAGAAGCCAATGTATTGTCAATGGGCGGAAGGGTAATCTGATTTAAGGCAGTTCCTGGCGTAAAGCCAACAATATCAGCAGAGTAATAATTATTGGCTGTTACTACTCCTTCATTTTGATCCAAAATATCACGGATATACCGCAGTTCCTGAGAAGAAACTAGGGGAGCGGCTGCTCCCCCCATGTACAATACCTTCTTCAATCTATGACGATGTACTACATCGAACAAACGCTGACCAAAATGGAACGGTCTTTGTGATAAGTCTTGATCCAATTCTACATGAGCACCGTATGCTTGAGCGTGCCGACCCAGCTCTGGAAACGAAGTGCAGAGGATGATATGATCGATACCAGCATTTCCAGCTTTAACAATCTGGTCCAGAACAATGCCCTGCCTTACTCTGTGCATTTGTTCTTCAAGATGACCACTGATAAGCCCACCTTCGAATATTACGAGACTAATCTGACTTGACATATTAGTATTCAGGCTCGATCAATCCATAATTACCGTCACGACGCTTATACACCACATTTGCATCATCTGTATGAGCATTGGTAAATACGAAAAAGTCGTGACCGAGCAGCTCCATCTGCATAACCGCTTCTTCAACATCCATGGGCTTTAGTGCAAAACGCTTGGTTCGAACAATTTTTGGTCCGCTCTTGCTTTCTTCTTCTTGACTAGCTGTTGGCAGTTCTCCAATCTTCGGTCCATGCAGTTTCTTTTGAATCTTGGTCTTGAACTTGTTGAATTGACGTTCAATTCGATCAACACAGGCATCAATAGATGTGTACATATCGGAAGTCTTGCCTTCTCCTCGGAGGATTATCCCCGAAAGATTGACTGTAACTTCAGCGATATGCACTCCCCTTTCTGTACGGAGCATTACTTCTGCTGAGGCGTTTTGATTATCATTGAGGTACTTTTCAATCTTAGCCACTTTCTTTTCTGCATAAGACCGTAAAGCTGGTGTGACTTCTAGATTCTTTCCGGTAACATTGATTCTAATTGCAGCCATCAAACTCACTCCTTCAATGATAAATGTAGCAGCCTATACTCATAATATTACCCTAATTAGATTAAAAATCCTGCTGGTTAACAAAAAAGGACTGAGTTTACACTCAGTCCCCTTAACCTCACAGCTTGACTACATTGGAAGCCTGCGGCCCTCTATCACCTTCAACAATGTCGAACTCAACGCTCTCGCCTTCTTGAAGAGACTTAAATCCCTCTTCTTGGATTGCTGAAAAGTGAACAAACACATCGCCATTGCCATCTTCCCGTTCAATGAATCCGTAGCCCTTTTCAGCATTGAACCATTTGACTCTTCCTAGCATTGCTAAACATTCCTCCTAAAATTGAAACTCCGGCCGCAAACTATCCGGTAAGTTTACCGTAACACATTCTTACCGGGTTTGTCAAGAAAAGGCTGTGGTTTATTCCGTTATTCCTTCCTAAATGGTTCGTTTTTTCGGGAATACGCCTTTGCCGCCCGACTCACTTGTGAAAAATGCAGACCTTTCTCCATCTGTGTGCCGTATTGTTTTAGTAGACTTTCGTGCTCTTGTTCCTGTTTTTCAAGAGTCTCCAATACAGGAATCAGCTGGGAAATCACATTTTCCAAAGACGCCAAGGCATGCTGGTACCTTTCTGGAGCCACCTCACGCATCTTGGGAATAGAGAATTGGCCCACATCAAAGTGGCGAACAAGGGTGTCCTGCAGTTTCTGCAGTTTTTCCTCACACTCTGTAATCTGGTCCAGACAGGACTTTTTCTGTTTCAGCAATTCTATAAGAGAATCAAGCTGACCTTCTGCAATCAAGTCCCGTTCCTTTGAGGCCATTTCTTGGATGGTACGGTACCCTTCCAACTGCTCTTCATAAGCGGTTGTTAAGGCCTGGATTTTTTCTTGGATTTCCCTCATCCTGCCTTACTCACCACCTGCCGCCAGGTATCCCTCAATTCTTCGAGCATATTGACGGCTTCATCAAGCTGTTCTAGATCTTTCTTAATATTGGCCTGCACAAGACGTTCGTAGATATATGTGTATAACAGATACAAGTTCTGAGCAATCTCGCCCGTATCCAGATCTAAAGATACAGTCAATTCTGTAACAATATCCTGTGCTCTCAGTAATCTCTCGTTGGCCTGTTCTAATTCTCCCTTTTCAATGTGTTCCCGAGCTTGATGAGCAAATCGAATTGCCCCATCAAACAACATTAGTAACAGTTCCCCCTGTGACGCTGTGGACACCTGTGTACGCTTGTATACCTGGTACGCATTAACACTCACTTTATAACCCCCTAAGCCCGTTCATCGATCATTAGTCCTATCATCTCATGAATGCGAGCTACCATATCTAGAACATTTTCTGGTGGTATTTCCTTTATCACTTCCTGAGTATCCCGATCAATGACCTTGACCATGACCCGTTCAGTCTCTTTATGAACAGTAAACTCTAACCCCCGATTGGTTATTTCCAGTGCACTACTAATCCCTTCCACCACAGACTCAAATTCTTCCAAAGAAAGCCGTTCTTGGTGAGGTTCTTGCCGCTCCGCACCGAATTGCTGAACAGACGAATCCTGCACTACCTTTAACTTAGTGTTAGTATCCTCCATGGAAGAAGACCACAAATCGGTTGACCGCTGCACTCTCATACTCATTAAAGTCACCTCACACTGAAATTGAGCACTCCCTAATACATATATCGTATAACGTCCGCCTAAACTTTAAGAAAAAACCGCTCCCGCGGTTTTTGGTATATCATGGCTCAGAGCGACGCACGACTTTCTCTAGAGAACCCAGATCAACCTGCTTTTTTAGGGCCGCCCGTTGATTCTCTGCCTGAATTTCCTGATAAATCTCCTGCCGATGCACCATAACATCCCGAGGTGCATCAATACCCAACTTTACTTGGTCACCCCTAACATCTACGACCACAACCCGAATATGATCACCGATCATAATACTTTGATCTACTTTCCTCGTCAGCACCAACATGAAAGTGTCCCTCCCTGGACAATATCCTTCCCTGATTTCGATAAAATTAGACTGTTTCTTTCATTTTCTCTGCTGCAGCAGATTTTCTGGTCTGTAAATAGACGTTCTTCTGCATTTCGGCTAAAACATTGTGCCTAGTATGATATGAACCTTCCATCTGAATGACCTGAGCTCCCAGCTTTTCTTTCACGTTAATGACCAACGGTGCCTGCAAATTTACAGTCATTTCTGCTACATTATCTGGAACTGTCACAATCCCATATACTCGTCCATCGTCAGGAGTTTTCAGCTGCAGTAATTCGATTTCCTCAGGAGCAAGTTTCACTGAGTAATCGAGATTGACTAATTCTGGAATCATTATTACAAATGCTAATCCTGGTTCATCTACAGACTGTAAGAAACTAAAGAAACCTTCTTCTTGTTCCACAATCACATACTGCCGATAATCAGCAAAACCTAGAATACCGCGGGGAAAAGTGATTATGTCTTCTTCTTTAATGTCCAAAGATCCAAGTTTGGTTTGTAACTTCATGCATTACTCACCCTCTATCTAAGAAATACGCCTCTACTCAACTAAAATCTGAACTTCACCCTTTTCCAATGTAATCATTGGTGGTCTCAGTTCACACTCAGTAATCACTCCTCCAATCCGCCACTGAATATCATGTCCATAATCAAAGCGGATCTTCGGTTTCGTTTTGGGAACTACATCCACATTTAGTTCAGGAATCTCCCTATCCATTCGTTCTTTAACAATATCAGGCAGAATTAAGTCTTCCTGAAACAACCCCACGCTGTTCATTATTCGATCACCTTCTTGGGCCATTTCCTGAATGCCTTGGAGTACCCGTTCGTAGGCTCTTTCCCTAATCTGCTGCCCAAGATAGGTATTGCTCCCTATGCCAAGCTCAGCCCAAGCCTGTTCTTGATCAATTTCCAGTTCTGGACCATATGTCTCAATTTGAACTTGCGGTAGTTCTTGCTGAATCTGCATGCGAGGCCAAAAATAATGTATATGTAAGCGTGGCAGTATAGTATTAATGGTTAAACGCATGACAAATCTCCCTAACCTTAACGTAGAAAATCAACCAAGGAAGGTTGAATAATTCGTGCCCCAACCGACAACGCTGTTCGATATGCAAACTCTTCCATTTTTAAATGCATAATGGTTTCTGCATAATCCACATCTTCCGCTTCCGACATAAGCTGTATGACGTTGAGTCGCAGGTCTTTCAAACGCTCACTGGCAAGCTCAACCCTATTTTGCTTACCTCCAACCTCTGAAACCAGCTGTAATACATTATCTAGAGCTTCCTCCAAACTTCCTAGAACACTTGAGTCTTCATCTGGTTCACCCGTTCCTGAAAGCTCATCATAAAGCTGTCCCAAAACATCAAAAAGCTGTCCGAACGGCACAGTTTTCCCGTCAGAATCCTCGATCATTTTAAGATTGACGGCCATTGTTACACCTACGCCAATTTCATATTCAATATCCCCATAATCACCCTTGAAATTGACAGTTGAAATCTTTCCCTGTCCCGGAACAGCCTCAAAGGGCGGCTCATTTGTTTTCTGTCCCCCAAACAAGTAACGTCCCCCATGGGTGGAATTGGCCAACTGAAGGAGACTATCGTGAAGCTGAGCAACTTCATCAGCTAAGGCCTTTTTCGAAGTCTCATCCAGATGGGTAGAAGCTCCTGTAGTGGCCAGTTCTTTGGCAGGATGGATAACGTTGATTACGTCACTGAGAACTACGTCAGTCGCATCCAGCCATGAAATAGCACTATCAGTGTTGCGGATATACTGCTCCGTTTCCCTAACCGAAGTGCGCAGACGCAGAATTACTCCAGCCTTCACAGGATCATCCGAAGGTACACTAATCTGCCTCTTAGATGCCAACTGATTATTAATCTTATCCAATCGCCCCATACTTCTATTTAGATTCCTCAACAGGTTATTATTCATAGTCCTGTTCGTAATCCGCATCCTAATAAACCTCCTAGCGACCTACAATACCTAAACGGTTAATAATCACATCAAGT
>JAAYRO010000044.1 GCA_012518735.1 Bacillota bacterium | reverse complement strand
CACATTCATTTATCTGGAATTGAGTATGGACCGAAAGGTGAAAGGAAGCACCTACCACTGGAAGAGACAGAACTTGATTATACTGCAGTTTTGCAGGCTTTGGTGGATTTCAATGTAGGGGGTTGGCTTATTTGCGAAAGTCCAATCCTCGAAGAGGATGCCTTAATATTTAAAAGCATCTACGATGGAATACGCAAAGAACAAGATTAGGAGGCATCATGCATGGAACATGTTTATATTAACAGAATTGGCGAACATGTAGGTGAAGAAGTAGAAATAAAAGGTTGGCTTTATAATAAACGTTCCAGCGGTAAGATTCAGTTCTTAATCATTCGTGACGGTACAGATATGATTCAAGGTGTTGTAGTTAAGAGCGAAGTCGACCCAGAAGTATTTGAAGACGCTAGGTCTTTGACCCAAGAATCTTCAATTGTTGTACGGGGAGTAGTTCGGGAAGAAGAGCGAGCGCCGAGCGGATACGAACTTTCTGTTACAGACTTAGATATTGTTCAGATTGCAGAGGATTATCCCATCACGCCTAAAGAGCATGGCGTGGAATACTTAATGAATAACCGTCATCTCTGGCTTCGTTCTCAAAAACAGCATGCTGTTATGCTCATCCGAAATGAAGTGATTAAGGCGTCTCGTGAGTTCTTTGACAACCGGGACTTCGTCCTAATAGATGCACCTATTTTAACTCCTGCTGCCTGCGAAGGAACCACCACCCTTTTTGAAACAGACTATTTTGATGAGACAGCATATTTATCCCAGAGCGGTCAGTTGTATATGGAAGCAGCTGCCATGGCTTTTGGAAAGGTATACTGTTTTGGACCTACCTTTAGGGCTGAAAAGTCCAAAACGCGCAGACATTTAATGGAGTTCTGGATGATTGAGCCAGAGGTAGCTTATTTGGATATGGAAGGCAATATGAAGCTGCAGGAAGAATTTGTAGCATACATTATCCAGAAGGTTCTGGAGAACAGAAGTAAAGAGCTGGAAATCTTGGAAAGAGATACAAGTAAACTTGAAGCTGTCGTTCCTCCATTCCCTCGGATTTCGTATGATGAAGCTGTTGAAATTTTACAGAAAAACGGAGCAGAAATTAAGTGGGGAGAGGATTTCGGCGGCGGTGATGAGACTATTATTGCTAACCACTTTGACAAGCCGGTGTTTGTCCATCGTTACCCAACGGCAATTAAAGCCTTCTATATGAAACCAGATCCAGAACGACCAGAAGTTGTTCTGGGCAGTGACTTATTGGCTCCAGAAGGGTATGGTGAGATTATAGGTGGGGGAGAGAGAATCTCTGACCCAGAATTACTAAAGCAGAGAATGGCTGAACACGATTTACCAGAAGATGCATACGCTTGGTATCTAGATTTGCGAAGATTTGGCTCAGTACCCCATTCTGGTTTTGGAATGGGATTGGAACGGGCAATTGCATGGATATGTGGATTGCCGCATCTAAGGGAGACAATACCCTTTGCACGATTAATTAATCGAATTTATCCTTAAACAACAAACTGGGGTGGCGTATGCTGCCCCGTCTTACCTCGTCCCCCAAAAAATGAAAATCACACCTAGGGCAACAATGGTCAGTTTCCACCATGACAATTGGTGGCTTAAACCAATTAGACCAAGGGAGCCAACTAGTGTTAAAATAATGGGTCCAATTAATCCGAGGACACCATTTATTTTGATCGCTGTCTGCACTTTTCCGAATTTCAGCATTAATAGAGCTGCTGTTATTTCAATGCTGCCGGCCAACAATCGTAAGAGAGCCATACTGACTACTATACGTAATTCAGTGTGCATTGTATCACTCCGTTTCCAATTTCCAAGAGGAGGTTTGCCATGTTTAGGCACTTGAATGAAACCGACTGTGAGATATTTTCAGTAATCCAAAGAGAAACCTTTCGTCAGAATGAAAGACTGGAGATGATTGCTTCTGAGAACTTTGTCAGTCGTGCTGTTTTAGAGGCAATGGGAAGTTCACTTACCAATAAGTATGCGGAAGGTTATCCTGGTAGACGCTATTATGGTGGTTGTGAGTATGTAGATGAGGCAGAAGAGTTGGCCATTTCTAGGGCCAAGGAGCTTTTTGGAGCAGAACATGTTAATGTTCAACCTCATTCAGGTGCACAGGCTAATCAGGCTGTGTTTTTTGCTGTTCTAAAACCGGGGGATACGGTTTTAGGCATGGATCTTAGTCATGGTGGGCATTTAACTCACGGCAGTCCAGTGAATCTTTCTGGTTCTTGGTTTAATTTCGTGCATTATGGTGTAACGAGAGATACGGAAACTCTCGATTACGATATGGTCCGTGATTTAGCATTAAAACATCGTCCTAAGCTTATAATCGCCGGCGCCTCTGCTTATCCTAGAATCATCGATTTTGCCAAATTTCGGGAGATTGCTGATGAAGCAGGTGCCCTTCTAATGGTAGATATGGCCCATATTGCAGGTCTAGTAGCAGCAGGCGTTCATCCCAGCCCTATTCCTTACGCGGATTTTGTAACCACAACAACCCACAAAACGCTGCGGGGTCCCAGGGGTGGAATGATTCTCACAACCAAAGCGAACGGCCGCCTTATTGATAAAGCTATTTTCCCAGGGACTCAAGGTGGTCCGTTGATGCATATAATAGCTGCTAAGGCCGTATCTTTCAAAGAGGCACTCCAGCCCGATTTTAAGGAGTATCAGAAAGCTGTAGTTGAAAACGCGAAAGTATTGGCGAAAGGTTTGCTTGATCATGGGTTTCCACTAGTTTCAGGAGGAACAGACAATCACTTGGTCCTCGTTAATGTAAAGTCGAAGGGTTTTAGTGGGAAAGAGGCTGAAGAGCTTTTGGACAGTGTAGGTATTACCGTTAACAAAAACACAATTCCTTTCGAGACGGAAAGTCCTTTTGTAACAAGTGGAATCAGACTGGGAACTCCTGCCTTGACCACTCGGGGTATGGGGCCAGAGGAGATGGGTGTAATTGCCAAACTCATTGCCCAAACCCTTTCAAACAATGAGGATCTTGGCAAAATTCGCAGTGAAATTCGAAATTTGACGAGTAAATTTCCATTATACCCTGATATACAACAGTAACAGCTCTACTATAATCAAATTTTATGATACAATAGTAGGGAATAACACTGTTATGGAGGAATTGACTTGCCATCGCCTTTGATTACAAAAGACACCCGTAAGGCAATGAAACTAAACACTGTTGAAGGCGCATTTGCTGTGGCTAGTGATAATTTAGCAGGACCTTATCTCAGTCTATTCGCTCTTGCTCTAGGAGCATCGCCTTCTCAAATAGGAATGCTGAGTGCTTTTCCGAATTTTTTAGGTAACATTCTTCAGATCCCTTATGGCATCTTAGCAGAACGAATGAAGGATCGGCGCTTGCTGTGCATTATTGGTGGTTTTTTTGCCCGTTCAAGCTGGATTCTAATTGCTTTTATTCCTTTTCTTTTTCCTCCAGAACAGCGAGTGTCTGTAGTTATTTTACTGGCATCCTTTCGAATTATTATGGCAAATTTGGGCGGGCCTGCGTGGGCTGCACTGCAAGCGGATATTATTCCTCGGTCAATTCGCGGTAAGTACTATGCCAATCGAAATGTGGTACTGAACATCTGTGCCCTATTGGCTACGTTTGCAGCAAATCGTCTGCTGGGATTGGAGTTTCCAGGCAATTACCAGATTATCTTTGTTGGAGCAGCCATTTTAGGAATTACATCCACGGTCTTATTTATTTTTATACCATTCAATTCGAGTGGACCTAAGGAAAGAACTGAGAGAGACCTATCCGTAGGTCAGCAGGCAAAGCAATTTTTAACTGCTGTAAAGAAGAACAGGGATTTCACTAATTATACTAGAAGCTCTTTTGTTTGGAATTTTGGTGTGTCCTTCGCAAGTTCCTTGTTTTCGGTTTATTTCGTTCAAACGCTGGGTGGTCAGCCAGGGTCTTGGGCCATCATTACAGGAGCATCTATCACTACTCAGATTCTCTTTCAGAGGTACTGGGGACGTTTGGCAGATATGTTTGGTCAGAAGAGTGTTATGAGTGTGACTGGACTGGGAGCTGTAAGCCTGCCGATTTTATGGTTTTTTGCACCTACAAGCTGGTTTCCAATTATTATCAACCTTATCAGTGGAATTGCTTGGGGCGGGTACAATTTAGCCGCATTCAATCTTCTGCTGGAGATTACCCCAGATGAAAATCGTTCCTTGTATGTAGGTGTGTATAACACTCTCATGGGTCTGTCAACAACAGCAGGTCCGCTGATTGGTGGATTTGCAGCGGAGGTTCTAGGATTAAGGACCATATTTCTCATATCGGCTGCCTTACGAGGGGCAGGTTTGCTCATGTTTCATCGCAGTGTGAGCAACGCTGCGGGCAGGTCTTTAGGCCTTAGTGATCTGGTGCCTCAAAGAAAAGACAAGGAATCCTCTCATAAAGCTTGAATGTTAAGGAAAGCTATACTATAATAGTAATGATTTATAGGCTGTGAAAGGGACCTACTCAGAATATTCTGCTTTCAGAGAGCTAGTGGTTGGTGGAAACTAGCCGGAAGTCTGGGGATCCAGCCCTGGAGCTTGCAAATGAAATAAGGTAATTAAGGTGAGCTGCTAGTTTGTGGCTAAGCAGGGTGGCAACGCGGGAATAGTCTCTCGTCCCTGAGCTTTCGAGTTCAGAGATGAGAGTTTTTTATTTCTATTTAAAGGGGACATTAACATGTTGGATCTTAGAATGATTCGCCAAAACCCAGAGAAGATTCGAGAATCTTTACGAAAACGCGGTGAAGAAGCTCCGCTAGATGAGCTGTTAGCTTCAGATGAGCGGAGACGGTCTATTTTGGTAGAGGTTGAGACGCTCAAGGCAAGACGAAACGAGGTCTCTGATCAGATCGCCCAGTTAAAGCGGGAAAAACAAGACGCACAGGATCTTATCGAGGAGATGCGTGTTGTGTCCCAAAAGATCAAGGATTATGATGAAGAGTTAAGACAAGTAGAGGCTGAGGTGGAAGATTACCTCTTACGCATTCCAAACATTCCCCACGAATCAGTTCATGTGGGAGATAGCGAAGCTGATAACAAAGAAATTCGTCGGTGGGGCGAACAAACCAAATTTGATTTTGAACCACTAGCCCATTGGGACTTAGGGGTTAATCTGGACATTTTCGATTTTGAAAGGGCCAGCAAAGTTACGGGTTCCCGCTTTTACTTCTTAAAAGGAGCTGGAGCACGTCTAGAACGAGCGTTAGTAAACTTTATGCTCGATCTGCATACACAAGAACACGGTTATCGGGAAGTCTTTCCACCTTTCATGGTTAATAAAGCAAGCGCTACCGGTACAGGGCAACTTCCAAAATTTGGCGAAGATATGTTCAAATTGGAGGATCTGGATTATTATCTAATTCCTACTGCAGAAGTGCCTGTTACTAATTTGTACCGAGACGAGATTCTCCACATGGACGATTTGCCAATTTATCATGTGGCATATTCTGCTTGTTTTCGATCGGAAGCTGGATCGGCCGGTCGTGACACAAGGGGCTTAGTGCGGGTTCACCAATTCAATAAGGTCGAATTAGTGAAGTTCGTTTTACCAGAGACTTCTTATGATGAATTGGAAAAACTTACAAACAATGCTGAGACTGTTCTACAGAAATTGGGTCTTCCGTATCGAGTAACCCAGATGTGTACAGCTGATTTGGGCTTTACAGCTGCTAAGAAATATGACCCTGAAGTCTGGATGCCAAGCTATGGTAGATATGTGGAGATTTCTTCGTGCAGCAACTTTGAGGATTTCCAAGCTAGAAGAGCCAATATTCGTTTCCGGAGAGAGCGGGGAGGCAAACCAGAATTTGTCCATACTCTTAATGGGTCAGGAATTGCTATCGGTCGCTGCCTAGCCGCGATTGTTGAGAATTACCAGCAGGAGGATGGATCTATATTGATCCCTGAGGTCTTACGCCCATATATGGGTGGTTTGGAACGAATTACTAAGGAAAAATAAGCCCTTGTCTAGAACGAGGAGTTAGGATATAATGTAGGATGTTAGCATTTTGGAAGGGTGCCAGAGTGGACGAATGGAGCGGTCTTGAAAACCGTCGAGGGTTCACGCCCTCCGTGGGTTCAAATCCCACCCCTTCCGCCACAATGATCTCGTTATCTGCGTGATGATCCAGAGTCCTCTCTCGTTAACAGCGGAGCAGGACTCTTTCCGTTTGGAGTGTTTATTAATGAAATCTAAAGGGATGGTTAAAGGAGATCGCCTTTTGTTTGTCGTATTAGTTATTATTGGGTTAAGTACCTTTGTTTACACTCAATTTGTTGTACCTCGACAATCTAAAGGAACCATGGTCGTTGTGGAAATCGACGGGGAAATCGTTGATGAGTTGAATCTTAATGAAAATGCCCACAATATTCGTTATGAAACAGCGAATGGGTATAATATACTTGAAGTCCAAGATGGTAAGGTACGTATTACAGAAGCAGATTGCCCCGATTTGTTGTGTGTTCATACAGGTTGGCGAGAACGGGTAGGACAAATGATCGTTTGTCTTCCGCACCGCCTAATTGTAAAAATTGTTGGTGAAGACGAATCCCAAGCGGAGCTTGATGGATTTACTTACTAATTATAGATGGAGTGATAATATGATGAGACAAAAGATTCTCATTGTCGATGACGAGGTGTCAATTCAGGAATTAATAAAGTTCAACTTGGAGCAGGCTGGTTTCGAAACTGAAGTAGCTAGTGATGGTATTGCTGCAATTGAAATGTTTGAATCATATCGACCAGATCTGATCGTCCTAGACCTTATGTTACCAGGTAAAGATGGATACGATGTCTGTAAGGAAATTCGTCGTACCAGCAATGTGCCGATTATTATGCTGACGGCAAAAGAGACAGAATTAGAGCGTGTGTTAGGTCTTGAACTCGGTGCAGACGATTATATTACAAAGCCATTTAGTCCTCTTGAATTAGTTGCCCGGATTAAGGCTGTTTTGCGCCGTGCTAGTGGACAAGAAAACCAAGATGAAGATGAATATCGAGTAGGATCCATTGTCTTAGAGGTGGATACCCGCGAGGTAAGAGTCGATGACAGGGAAGTTGAGTTAACCCGCAAAGAGTTCGACTTACTTCACATTTTTATGCAGAATGTCGGTAAGGTACTCACTCGTGAAGTCTTGCTCCAGAAAGTTTGGGGCTATGAATACGAGGGTGAGACTAGGACTGTTGACGTTCACATTCGTCACTTGCGTCGGAAACTAGGACCTGAAGGTGAAACACGCATTGAGACTATTCATGGGGTAGGGTATAAGTTGAGGGGGAACTAGCTTGAGCAAGAGGAGTTTCTATAAGCCGTTACTCTTCAAATTAACATCGTTAGCATTAGTGGTAACCTTGCTCTCTGTGGGGGTTACCACGTTTTTTGTTGCTCGATTCGCCCACGATACGCTTAGGGATAGAGTACAGTCAGATCTTCTATCAGATGCCCATATTGTTCGTCTCACCTTGGAGGAGGCTTTGGCCAGAGAGCTGTTTGGACCAGAGGATTTACAGAATAATGTTGAGTCGATCAGTGAGGAAAGTGATCGGATGATCACCATTATGGATAGAGATGGAACGGTATTGGCTGACACTGTTTCCTCTTTCACCGTAGATTCCAAAGAGGAGCTTATTTCTGTTTCTATTCCTTTTGCAGATGAGGGCGTATTGCATGTTGCGATTAGAGCCTCAGAAATCGATGGGATGCTGCAGGGCTTAATCCAGGGTTCTATCCTCATAGGTCTTGTAGTAGCAGCAGCAGCGTTTCTGGTGGCCTATTTCCTTAATAGGGCTATAACAGGACCGCTCCAAGATCTACTGGTGGTTGTTCGTAGGCTGCAGAATCGAGAATTTGGTCGTCGAGTGTTGGTTAGGAGTAATGACGAAGTTGGACAGCTTGGTCGGGCCTTTAATGAGCTTTCGGAGACTCTAGAGGAACTGTTTGCTGCTATTAGTGATCGTGAAGGCAAATTGGATGCTATTCTTTCCAGCATGGACGATGGAGTCTTAGCTGTGAATATGCAGCGTAAGGTGATCCTGGCTAACAAGGCAGTATCAGATATGTTTGGTATTGATTCTGATGAAATTATTGGAAAAAATCAATTCGAGGCTACGCGCAATACTAAGATCTCCAAATTGCTGGATGAAACGATGGATTCTAAACAGTCTATCAGCCGAGAAGTTCGAGTACGGCCCGGAAGTGAACGGATTATTGCCGTAACGAGCAGTCCCCTCAAGGATCAAGACGGCTCTAGTTTAGGTGCTGTTGCTGTTCTGCGAGATGTGACCGCTTTACGTCATCTAGAGCAAATGCGCCAAGAATTCGTGGCTAATGTTTCTCATGAACTGCGCACACCTCTTACATCTATTAAAGGCTTCGTGGAAACACTGCTTAATGGAAACTTAGACGATAAAGAAGTGTTAGAGCGCTTTCTTAATATCATTAACAATGAAACAGATCGGATGATTGTTCTAATCAACGATTTGTTAGACCTATCACGTATAGAGAGTGGCAAACAATCGTTGAGTAAGGAGCCAGTTGATATTAAGAAAATATTCGACGATACCATTACAGTTCTGCAGAGCAAAGCGGATGCCAAAGACATTACTCTCGAAAACAACATCTACAACCCTATTATTGTTGAGGGAGATCCGAAACTTTTACGTCAAGTGGCCATTAATCTGGTAGATAACGGAATTAAGTATACTCCAGAGGGTGGAAAAGTTTGGGTTGAAGCAGAACCCGGATTAGATGATGTTGAGATTATCGTTAGTGATAACGGTTTAGGTATTCAGAGCCAGCACCTGGATCGAATTTTTGAGAGATTCTATCGCGTTGATAAGGGTAGAGCCCGGAATATGGGCGGCACAGGTTTGGGTTTAGCCATCGTCAAACACATTGTTGATAAGCACAAAGGGACGATCTGTGCAGAAAGCCGCATTGGGAAAGGAACCAAGATGCGGATCACCTTGAAAAGGATGAATTAGACAGCCGTTTTTCTGTTGACAGATTAGGGTCCATATGATAAACTATCATTCGTTAGCAAGATATACGGAAGGGTGCTTGAGTGGCCGAAAAGAGCCGCCTGCTAAGCGGTTGAGGGCTTCGCCGCCCTCCGTGGGTTCAAATCCCACCCCTT
>JAAYRO010000043.1 GCA_012518735.1 Bacillota bacterium | reverse complement strand
GCCATTACATCCTTAGGAGCCTTGGAATACTATATGATTGCCATTCCCCTCTTTTACTGGCTCTTAGACAAACACTTTGGATTTCGATTCGCGGTCTTCTTTACCCTGTCTGCCTATACTAATTCGGGTACAAAGCATATTTTTATGACCGAGCGGCCTCCCCATAATTTGCGCCTCGTTACCCAAGAAGGATATTCATTTCCCAGTGGACACGCGCAGGGCAGTACGGCCTTTTGGGGCTTTGCAGCCTTACACATTCGAAAAAGATGGGCCACCACTGCCGCACTCCTAATGATTGCCCTAATCAGTTTTTCCCGCATTTACTTAGGAGTCCACTGGCCCATTGATATTCTCGGTGGACTTTTTATTGGCGGCGTTCTTCTTTATCTCTATTCCCGCATACCCCAGTTCTCTGCTGAACGGATCCCTTATTTAACTTGGGTTTTAAGCTCAGCAGCTGCAGCCATCTTTCTCTTTGCCATTCATCCTGAAGGTGATGGACCTATGACAACAGGATTTTTGGTTGGAGCCTTACTGGGTTATCGAACAGAAATAGAGTATGTGAATTTTCAAGAAAAGGCCTCCTTACTCCAAAATATCCTTAAGGTGATCCTTGGCTTAGGAATTTTCTTTGGCCTCCGTATTGTCTTAAAGCCCTTCGTAAGCTGGTTACCAGGTTCCTTGGGCACCTTCGTAAGATATGGCTTAATGGGCTTATGGGCAAGCCTAGGAGCACCGTATTTATTTATGAAACTAGGATTACTAAAAGAACAACCCCAATCGTTTCAAGCTTAAACAAACTACTTAGATAAGGATGAGAATATTGCTGCAGCAGAAATATTACGAAGAGCCTTTCCTGAAGACATTCCAAACAACCATAACTTCTAAGAAAAGAGACAACGGCCAGTACCACCTAGTCCTTGCCCAAACCATCTTTTATCCTACTGGTGGTGGACAGCCCCACGATACTGGATTCATTAATCATGTGCCTGTTGTAGATGTATATGAAGAAGACGACCTTATCTACCATGTAGTCGAAAGGGATATTGAGGAGCAGCAGGTGCTATGTGAAATCGATTTTAACCGACGCCTCTATCACATGGAACACCATACAGGTCAGCACTTATTATCCGCTGTCTTTTTAGACGAATACGGCTATTCCACTGAAGGATTCCATCTTGGCACCGAATACTGTACCATCGACATTACCACTTCCCATCTTGGGGAAGAAAAACAAAAGGTTGTGGAAGACAAGGTCAATGCATTCATTCGAGAGACTATTCCTATTACTTCGTACATAGTTTCACCAAAAGAATTGGAGCTGCTGCCAATGCGAAAGGCTCCCTCTGTCTCAGAGGATATCCGCATTGTGGAAATTGCTGATCTAGATTATTCACCCTGCTGTGGTACCCATCTGACGAATACGGGTCAGATTGGTCTTCTAAAGATTATTAAGACAGAGAAGTATAAGGGAATGACGAGAGTGTACTTCGTCTGCGGTACTAAAGCTCTCTCAGATTATGTCGATAAACATAGTATAATAACACAGCTGTCCACTCTTTTTTCCACACCTGAGTCAGAACTTCTTACTCGTATATCCTCAGAGATGGAGCAGAAGCGAGGGCTGGAGCTGGAGCTGAGAAAACTGCAGGAGGAAATGCTGGAGTATAAAGCTAGAGACATTGTAACCGAAAATCCCAGTTCTTTCGTTAGTTTCGATTGGGACCAAGGCTCTATCGAAGATGCCCAGCACTTAGCCAGCAATATTATGAACCTAGGCCCAGATACTGTTCTCATTGGAGTAGGAGACAGACTGATTCTAACCCATGACGGTACAGAGGATTTCCACTGCGGCAATTTCATTAAGGAACACGCTCTTCCCAGAGGTGGACGAGGTGGTGGAAGTGCCCAGAGTGCCCAAGTATTTTTCTCCGATGCAGAGGCAAAAAACAAGTTCAAATCGTATATAGAAACAATCTTTCGCTCTCAAACTCATACGGAGAAACAATAGAGCTGCGTTTGGAGGATATTATGAAAGAACAGAAACAGCACCCGGTTAGGATGTTGACCCTAACCGGGGGATTACTTATTGGGATATATCTGTTGATACAGTATGGGGATGTAACTAGCACTGCTTTACCTCATTTATTCTATATCCCCATTACTTACACAGCTTTCTTTGGCACATGGTACTCCTCAGCCTTAACGGCAGTCATGAGCAGTCTGCTCCTTCTCATATCACAGAACAGCTCATGGCTTAGTTATCTCTGGGGCTTTCTCCCCATATCCTTGTGGACTTCTCTCCTTACCTACTGTTCCCGACGGGAAGCCCAGCGCCATCGAACCCAGCTTGCTGAAGTCTCCCAACTGCAGCAGGCCAGCATTTCAGCTCTCGTTGACTTAACTGAAAAAAGAAACAAAGACGTCATGGGCGAACACCTCGGCCGCTTGGGACATTATGCCCATCTTCTCTGTTCTCATTTAGGATTAGACAATGAGCTCCAAGAACATATTGTGGAAACCATTGCCCTCCACGACATTGGGAAAGTGGCTGTACCTGATTCCATACTGAAAAAACCGGCAGGTCTAGATCCTAAAGAATGGCAGATTATGAAGACCCATCCTATTCAGGGAGCTGAAATCCTAGATTCTATTATGACAAAAGCTAGTACGGCAAGTCGAAACACTTATAACTACCTTAAAACAGCACGAAACATTATCCTCTACCATCACGAAAGGTATGATGGTTCTGGCTACCCTTACGGTCTAGCAGCTGATGCAATACCCATCTGCGCCCGTGTTGCTGCCATCTGTGATGTATACGATTCTCTGCGCAGTCCCCGCCCTTATAAGAAACCTTTCTCTCACGAAAAGGCAGTCCAAATCATTCGTCAGGGGAAGGGAACCCATTTCGATCCAACCCTTGTGGAAGCTTTTGAAGAGCTGACCCATGAATTCGCTGCTGTTTGGAATCAATATGGAGAAAACTAGATTTCCCCCCATGTCTAAACGTGGGGGATTTTTTATGATTTCGTTGTTTTTTTGAGTATTTTTGAACAAGGAAGTTCTACTAAAAGGAGCGAATTAGTTAGCTGTATACTAATTTAAAGGGGTTTCATTATGGTCCAAAAACTCATAGGCAGGCTGGTTGCGGTGGCAGTTGAATACGATGTCATCGAAAAAGATCAGGGACCTATCGTTGAATATGGACTCTTGGCAGGCTTCTACAATCTGGCAGGGATGGCAGGGATTGTATTGGTAGGATTCCTTTTAGGTATCCCGAAACTTGCATTTGCCGGCGGGGCGGCAGCTGCCTCCTTTCGTTTTGTCTCAGGTGGGGCCCATTTTGAAAGTCCTATCCTGTGTTTTATCTATTCTGTAGGAAGTGTTGCATTAATTAGTCTGGGAGCTTATCATATGGGTCATTGGCTCCACTCTGCCCCATCTTCTTTAACATTGGTCATGCTCCTATGGCTCTTAGTCATAGGACTCAGGGTAGTTTCTAGAAACGTACCTGTAGACTCACCTAAACGACCCATTGTCAATAATGCTGAGAGAAAGATGTTCAAACAGATGTCCCTATGCTTTACATTTTGTATGGCTTGTTTCTTTGCCCTATCCACTCTTCTCTGGCACAACTGGTCATTAGGCTTAACACTGTGGCTCGTGTTTTTCTGGCAGCTCTTCTCGTTAACAAAAGTCGGTTCGAAGGTATACAAAAGAATAGAGGGGGTCTTCTGATGAAAAAGAAGATTCTGCAGCTCCTGTGTGCATTAGGAACTCTGCTAGCGTTGTCCGCGTCGGCTGGCGCTTGTGTGATTTTTTCGTATCAACCACAAGTTCCAAATGAGTTAGTTAAAAAGTAGGGTGTTTATTACGAGGAGAGTTGCTTAATGAAACATCCCATCTGCCTGCTGCTGTTCTTTTATCTACCAACGATTTACCTCCAGATTTATGCTG
Source organism: Bacillota bacterium (assembly GCA_012518735.1). Taxonomy (GTDB): domain Bacteria; phylum Bacillota; class Limnochordia; order Darwinibacteriales; family Darwinibacteriaceae; genus JAAYRO01. The sequence goes on along the minus strand of JAAYRO010000043.1, from coordinate 11,167 downwards.
CCCGATCCTTATTGAAACTAGAAAGCAGTATTTCTAGTCTGACAGTCTTTTCCCTCTGTCAGGGGCTGATCATGTTCTTAGTGCGAGATGTTCTGGGTCTATTTGGACCACATGTTGTTATTCTACTCATAACACACATGGGACTTCAGAAACTCATATTCAAATCTCGAATGCTCCCAGAAGGAATAATGGTGGCTGTCTTACCGCTGGTTCTAGCTATGATGGGGGAATTGACTTTCGTTCCGGTAGTCTTGGCCCTTCTGGGATACACCATGACAGATGTCCTTAACCAGCTCTATCTATTTGTATTCATTGGCTGGATCTCTAACCTGCCAGTGATAGCTATTGCCCTAAATATGAAATTAACTGCAGGGAGAGAATTAACCCGATGCATTTGAATCTGAAAACAGGACAAATTCTTGCTTTAGTAGCTTTTGCCGCATTAGTAATTCTAGCTGCATACTGCACTATCGAACTATCAGTCGGAAACCCTGAGCCCCGCTGGATCGCGACCATTCTTCTATATGCAGGTATCATCATCTATCCCAGTATTGGGGTTACCCTTTTTCAGTACATCCAAGCCTCTGATCGTGATAAACGTTTGATTGAGTCTCACGAACAGCAACACCACATTAACGAAAGTGCCTTACAGGCTATGCGCGAAGAACGGCACGACATCCTTAACGAACTGGCCTTAGTATCTTCCTACGTTCAAATGCACAAATGGGACGAGGCCCAACAGTGTATTGATTTTATCGCTGCCAGTCTCTCAGACAAATACAATTATGCCACACTGCCTCATGATGCATGGCTAACGGTTTTAGCAGTAAAGAAGACGGAAGCGTCCATGAAGAACATTGAATTCGTAGTGCGGGCAGAATCAGAGCCTCCTACGGGCTATACAGAACAGCGCTTGCTGCCAAAACTCATGGTAAACTTAGTTGACAATGCCTTTACAGCCGCGCTACAAACAGAGTCTCCCTATGTGGAGCTTACTTGGTACGAAAAGCTAGATGTGGGCCGTTTTCTTACTGTGAGTAATAATGGGAAGCCTATTTCCCCAGCACTCGGCGAGGAAATTTTCGAACCAGGCATATCATCAAAAACAGACCCCCTCCGAACCCACGGCTGGGGTTTAGTGATCTGCCGCCGAATCGCAGAAGAACTGGGAGGAGTCTTAAGCTATAAAAGCACCCCATCGTGTACTACGTTTAAGTTATTTCTTCCTACTAAGGGAGTGCCTACAGCCCTCGCCCATTATCCATCTATGCAGTTTCGCAAACAATTGGAACTAACGGCGGGGAACAATGACGCCTGATCCTTTATAGATGGACTCAGCTGGTACATAACCCCTCACTGATGAAAGGGGGTAAATGATCGAATCTCGTCCCACAATGGTGCCAGGATTCAAAACCGCGTTACAGCCCACTTCCACTCCATCTGCTAAGAGCCCTCCAAACTTCTTCAATCCTGTTTCAAGCACTTCTTCTCCATAATGTACTGTTACTGACTCCTTATTCGATTTTAGGTTGGACAGAATCACCCCTGCCCCCAAATGGGCCTTGAAACCTAGGACTGAATCCCCAATATAGTTAAAATGGGGTGCCTGCACTTGGTCGAATAAAATGGCCTGTTTCACCTCTGTAGAATTGCCGATCACTGCCCCATGGCCGATTATAACATTTCCCCGAATGTATGCACCTGGCCGAATCTCACAGTCATAACCAATTACTGCCGGACCTGTGAAACGGGCCGTATCTGCAATAACTGTACCCCGTCCTACCCAAACATTGGGAGCAATCTGATCATAATCCTCTGGCAGACTAGGGACCAGCTGCTGCAGGAGAGTGGGGATTTGGGGCAGAATTTCCCAGGGGTATGCTAAACCCCGAAAACCCTGTGGTACGGGACAATGGTTTAGACTAAAAAGACTATCAGCTGATAATGGCACAGTACGTTTCCTCCTAGTAGTATCTTTACTACTATTCTATACTGAAAAACATCTAAAAAGCCACCCTACCAAGTAGAGTGGCCTTGAAAAATGATATTTCTCACCCTTGACCTGCCTTAATCCAAGAAGCAACCTGAAGAACGCGTTTTGTCTGATGTGCCACAGCCGGTAACACACTGTCTGAAAAATTGCCTTCTCCATCAACCGTTGCTGTCGTACCATAGGGATTGCCGCCAGCTTGAGATACGACCTCATCAGTGTAGCCAGGTGGAACCACAATAGTACCCCAATGATACATAGTTCGATATAAAGAGAGGACTGTAGCTTCCTGGCCCCCATGGGTGTTCGAAGCAGAAGACATGACGCTCACTACTTTGTTCATAGTCTCTCCTCGAAACCATATGCCTCCAGCCGTATCAAGAAAAGCCTGCATCTGAGAGGCCACATTTCCAAAACGAGTGGGAGTTGAGAAAATAACTGCGTCTGCCCAAACAATATCATCTAGACTAGCAAGGGGAACGTCTTGGGTTGCATCGTGATGAGCCTGCCATGCTGGATTCTGCCGAATGGCTTCAGGGGGTGCAGTTTCTTTGACTCGAACTAACCGAACCTCAGCACCAGCCTGCCGCGCTGTCTCTGCAGCATGACTTGCCATCTTAAAATTTGCCCCAGTAGAGCTGTAGTAAATCACTGCCAACTTAACCGCCATACGAATGCCTCCTCTAATTCCATTTAGTTACTTACCTTGTAACTTATTGTATCAGAGAAGAAATAGAATGTAAAGAGTCACCATTTTAGGAAGCAAGATACTTTGACAGACAGATGGAACTCCACATCCCACCTATAAGTAACGGCACACTAATCAAACCTTCTGCCAAAGTTCGAGGCAAACCAGGAAACACCACCATCAGTGATGCAAACAGAATCCCAATAATCCCATAATAGGTCCATCCATAGACATGCTTAAAAAGCCAGCTGATCCCTTTGGAACACAACCATACACCTGGGACAAAAGAAACCATCACTGGTAAGAGGGTGACTAGATCTACATGAGCCACAGCAGCCAGCAGTTTCTGATAAGCACCAAAGGTCATTAACAAGAATGAAGAACTCAATCCAGGAACCACTGTTCCTAATGCTAATAATATGCCATACCATAAAGAACTCAGCCAACCATCTGCCAACATGGTCACCTTACCTTGGGGTAAGCGGCCGATCCAATACATAATTAGAAAACCGACCCCTAAACTCACCATATAAGAGAGGCGAAAACCCTCCTCATTGCCAACCTGGATCACAGCTGGAAGACTGCCGAGAACTAAGCCTACAAATAGGTATAATAGGGGAATTGGATAATGGTTGAATAAATAGTTTAGTACATTGCTCAAGATCAAAACACTGCCCCCTACCCCAATCCCGATGGGGAGCAGAAAAGTAGCGTTTTTACGCCAATTCTTTAACGGATGGGCAGCAGTCTCAACCATAGGTTGGTACAAGCCAAGAATGATGGCTAGTACACCGCCACTCACTCCTGGAATAACAGTCCCAATTCCTATAACAAATCCACTTGCCAAACGATAGAAAAAACTCTTGTGGTTCTCCACTCACCCTTCTTCCCTTCCTTTGACGCTCCACTAATAGATATGAGAATAAAGCTCAGTCCATACCTAGGTCCTCTAAGCCTTCCCGATTCAGGACAACTATTCTCCGGTGCCCTACTTGTCTAATGAGTCCCCCTTCTTCGAAAGCAGATAGTTTCCGGCTTAAAGTCTCCTGAGTCATCCCTATTTGGGAAGCAAAATCTCCCTTTGTTAAAGTCAGCTGGACTTCTCCCGTCTCTTTGCTCAAATCAAGAAGAGTCTTAGCTAACCGCCGTTCTGCCGAATGGAGACTAATGTCCTCAATAAGGTTTTCTGCCCGTTCCAACCGCTGACTCAGCTCTTCCATGACTTTTAAAGCAATGGTCGGGTATTTTCTCATTAATTCCATCAAACGAGGACCTTCAATAACACACATGGTGCAGTCCTCTAAAGCTTGGGCGTTATCTGTCATAAGGGAATGACTGAACAAGGCCAGTTCTCCCATGAAGTCCCCTGGGCCTAACACCCGTATAACCTGTTCTTTCCCTGTATCACTTAAACGGGAAATCTTCACCTGTCCTTTATGGATTACGAACAGTGCTTCCCTCTTATCCCCAGCGGAATAAATGAGCTCCCCTTTGACAAAGGTACGTTCTTGTGTAATACGGGCCACTTCCAGCATTTCAGCTGAACTTAGACTGCTGAAAATAGGGACCTGTTCTATGCAGTTGGAGCTCATATCCATTCTCCTTTTCTAGAAAAATAGTTCAGGTGGACTGTCCACCTGAACCTTTGTATCGCAACAAGCGTACAGCATTAACTATTACAAGAAGTACTGACAATTCATGAACCAACATCCCAAAGGACAAGTTCACCGTTTTGAGCAGAACTCCTGCAAGGAGCAATCCTGCCACTAAGAGAGCGAAGTAGATATTTTGTTTCATATTCCGCACTGTGGCCCTGCTCAAACCTACTGCATAAGCCAGTTTGCTCAGCTCAGCTGACATGAGAACCACATCGGCTGTTTCCATGGCCACATCCTTCCCAGCACCACCAACTGCAATCCCTAAATCTGCAGAAGCAAGGGCAGGAGCATCATTTACGCCATCGCCTACCATTCCTGTACGGCCGTGTTCGTTTTGAAGCTCAGTTAAAACCTCTACTTTATCTTCAGGAAGAAGCTCTGCATAATAACCGTCAAGACCTAATTTCCCTGCCACAGCTTTTGCTGTTCGTTCATTATCTCCAGTAAGCATAACTATTTCCTGAATACCTAGGGCTTTTAAGTCTTTCACCAGCTGTTTTCCATCCTCCCGCACCACATCTGCAATAGAGATTATGCCTATGACTTTCTCTGTACTGCTGAGAAGAACAGCCGTCTGCCCCTTATCCTCTTCCATACGCAGCTCCATTTCCTGCTGTGAAGTATTAATGCCGTTTTCATTTAAAAGCTTGCGGTTACCAATATAGTACCAGTCATTCCCTATTCTAAACTTCACACCATGTCCAGTAATAATCTCTGCTTCATCAGGAGCCGGCAGATCCTGAAAGTGCTGTTCCCCATGTTTGATAATAGCTTTCCCTAAAGGATGCTCAGAATAAGACTCGCCAATGGCTGCCAAACGAAGGACCTCATTTTCCGAAACTCCGTAGCCCTGAATCTTTGTCACCCGCGGTTCTCCAAGAGTTAAAGTGCCGGTCTTATCAAAAGCGATCACCTGGAGAGTACCAAGCTTCTCCATAATCTCCCCACCTTTGATTAAAACACCGTTTTTAGCGCCATTCCCAATGCCAGCCACAATGGAAACGGGTGTGGATATGACTAGCGCTCCTGGGCAGGCAATAACTAACAGTGTAAGGGCAAGAACTACATCCTTAGTCCATAAATAAAAGAGAGCAGCCAGCACAATAATGGCAGGTGTATAGTAGCGGGAAAAGGCCTCTAAGAACTTTTGGGTCTTAGCCTTCTTATCCTGCGCTTCTTCCACCATCTGCAGAATCCGAGCAAATGTCGTATCATCCCCAACCCTATCAGCTCGAATGAGCAGATAACCTGATTCTACAATGGTGCCAGAAAACACTGTCTCATCTGCCCTTCTCGCTGTAGGAATAGACTCTCCAGTAATGGCTGCTTGGTTAATATAAGCAGAACCCTCCAGAACTGTACCATCAACAGAGATCTTTTCTCCTGGTTTTACGATTACCAAATCGCCAGGTACTACCTCTTCTGGGCTGATTTCCATTTCTATCCCATCCCGACGAACCCGAGCTCTGTCAGGTGCCAAATCTAGGAGGGCCCGAATGGAAGAGCGTGTTTTCTCAATAGTCCTTGACTCTAAATAGTCACCGAACATAAACAGAAATGTGACAGCGGCCCCTTCCCAGTATTCCCCAATGAGTACAGCGCCTGTTACAGCAATAGTGACTAAAGCATCGATCCCCACAATTCTGTATTTCAATGCCTGAACAGCGTTGATGAAAATGGGGGTACCGGCAATAATCGTTGAAGCTGCCATCACTGCAATCGTAATCGGGGCATACCCCAACATCCGATGGAGTATAAAAGACACTGTAACAAGGACCCCTGAAATGAGAATCCGCTGTTTTTTTGTTAATCTAAACATTCCAATACCCCCTTGACTCCAATCTTACAGCCTATTTTTCTCCAATAACTCGGAAACCGAGTTTATCTATATTGTTCTTGATCGTCTCCGACTCCAGGACAGACTCATCAAATGAAACCCGTACACGGGAGCTGTTAAACAGGACTTCCCACTCTGTTACTCCTTCTGTTCTCTTTAACATACCCTCGATTTTTGCCACACAAGACGGGCAGGTTAAGGTTTCTAGCTGAAATGTTTTTGTGATCATAATGACTCAACCTCCTCTTTTCTTTTGACTTTAGTATAGACCACACTGTTTGACGCTGCTTTGATCTAGATCAAAATTGACAGAAAAAAATCCCCACCTTTTTTAGGTAGGGACCGTTTCCTTATTCTGTTTTCGTTAGACTGTAGACTCTGCCAATAGGTACTGAAAACATGAAACCTGCACCAGGCCTTGATAAGTCACCAAGCACATCCTTAACAGCCTCCACTGCCCGTTCGACTAATTCTTCGCTTTCCAATACGGTAAAGATGGTCTTGTTATAAGGTCTTGCTCCATCTAAGAACGTCTTTAGGGAGCCAAACAGCGGAACATTCTTGTTCTCATTGTGTACAATAGCACTGGCCATTCCCTGACTGTCTAAAATCGTTGCACCTCGTACACCAATGTCCACGAATCTGGCTAAGATCTCGTCAAGATAATCTGTTTCATTGAGCACGATAAACAAGGCATACATCCCCATTACCCTCTTTCTCCATAAGTTTGAATGCTAGGACTTTCAGCCCTTTTATCCAATCCACCTATTTCGCCTGCTTTTTCAAGAGCAATCTTAGCGAAAATGGGACCTGCTACCTCATAGACAAGTACACTAAACATGATGATGGTAGTAATGGCCACGCTGTATTCAGGCAGCATCTGCCGCACTAAGACTGATAGTCCAATAGATACACCGCCCTGTGGTAATAACGCCAGCCCTAAATAATTCGTAACAGCTGGCGGAGCTTTGACCGCCTTGGCTCCAATCCAAGCACCAATCATCTTTCCTGCAGCCCGTGCAAAGATATAAGTGACACCTAGTGCTCCTACCTTGAAAAGAACGCCTAGATCAAGACTGGCACCAGCTAAGGTAAAGAACAGGACATAAATTGGTGGAGTAAAGTGGTTAATGGTTAAGAATACTCGACTGGAATTGTGCATTAGGTTTACAAGTGTTGTTCCAACAACGATGCTTGTCAATAGAGAAGACAAGCCCCACGCCTTAGAAAGCCCTGTGGCAACACCAAGAAAAGCCAGAGTAACACCTAAGAGTTCATCATTATCATGAGCTCTCTTCGCCAGCACAGTTAAGCATAAGCCAAGAACGAATCCAAGCACAATAGAACCAATGATTTCGAGAACAGACCAACTGACCATCCTCAGAAAAGAATGGTCTACAGACCCTACAGATAATCGTGCAATAGACATGGCAATTCCAAAAGCCATAATTCCAAACACATCATCCAAGGCTACTACTGGAAGAATGGTTCGAGTAAGAGGTCCATCAGCACGGTATTGTCTCATTACCAGCAAAGTAGCTGCTGGTGCTGTTGCTGCCGACATGGAAGCAAGGACCAGACTAAATGCAAGTGGCTGCTTGAATATGAAGAACGTAACAGAAAACACTACAACGAGAGCTCCAACCACTTCTGCCAATGTAATGATCACAATAGAAGAACCGAGCTTCTTCATGTCTTCTAAGACGAATTCACTGCCAATACTGAAGGCAATAATGGCTAGAGCAAATTCACTAATTACGGCTAGAGTCTCCACATCCTGGCTGGAAATAAGTTTGAAAAACGATGGGCCAAGGAAGAGACCAGCAACCAAATAGCCTGATACATTAGGTAGTTTGAATATTCTGGCAACTTTCGCCCCCACTAGACCAACGAGTAATACAATACCAAGTTTCAATAATACATCCATGCACATGCCCCCCGAAGTTATTTTTTCAAACAACAAAAAGCGCATAACCCACTTTTTTCAAAGCGGAATCACACGCTTGGTGCACTCCTGCGGGGTTAGCTGACGGATTAGGACGCCCAAGTCGCCCCTCTTGACTAAGCAAGACTCACCCCAAACTCTTGGTTCCCCCACTCCAAAACGGTATTCGGAGATATCTATTGAAACTATAGCATAATCGGCCTTAGTTGTCAAAGAAGTTCTTCATTTACTTCATATCTTGTACAGCTTTTTGCGCCAATCGTACATCGTCTTGATTGGCAGTTTCCCCATAGCGGGCCTGATTGTACAAAGCAGTCAAATCATCCAAGGCCTGGCAGTTGAGCTCCTGCACCTCTTGGGTTACAGTATCTTGATATTCTAGAGGTGTACAGCCAGCTTCATAGGGTATGGTCTTTTTCATGCCTAATACAAAGCGAGCATAAATAGAACGAACCTTTAAAACAGGATCATCCCCTGTATAGAGACGGACTCTTCTCTGCACCCTGAAGGGCTTTGTTACACCACGAATCACGTTTTTTAGATCAGTGAGAAGTTCTTCTTTGGAAAAGACCGATTCTCGAACTTCTACACTCTTAAAAGGCACCTGACTTTTACGTTTTCGCAGAACAGTACGGAAGACTAATAAGACACAGATTACGAGAACTGCTGTGAATATAACCCAGCCCATAGAGGCCAAGGTAGTCACCGTTTCGGCTGGAAGATCCTGCCCCGTGAGGGGCTCGAAAGGAATTCGTTCTATTTCAGGAACCTGAATTTCCACAGGTTGGCTTTCTGCATTCTCGGCCCAGCGAAAGAGAGGACTCAAAAGCCAAGCAAGGGGTGTGACAATGACGGAGACAAAAACCTCTACAACCCCTAGATAAAGAGTCTTCAACCAGCCGACCATGGTCTTAAGCACTTCAGGAGATAAAATGGCAGCCAGCAATCCAGATAAGACCACTGTAACCATAAGGAATACAAAGGCCATCCTGCTTAGTGAACCGAAACTGGTCTCCAACCCTTGGGCTGCTGCTTTGTGTGTATTCCACAGAATTAACATTACAACACCAGAGCCGAAAAAGAGAAGGACATGACCTAAGCCCACATGGAGACCTAGTTTTGGCTGAAGAAGGGTAGTTCCAATAAGAAACAAGGTGGCCCAAGCCCAATCATGCTTAAACTGAACTCTCTGTGGGTAAAAGGAAAAACGAACAGCTAACAGGATCAATATTAACAGCAGTGGACCAAATAAGGCCAAGGGTAAGTCAAAGACTGCCATTAAGCCTAAATTAACCACCGCGGCAGATCCAAGTCCCCAATATCCCCTAGTCCCCTGTCCCTCAGCAAACTTAATAAAGAGATTGGCCGCTGTAGTGCTCATAATAACCCACAGATAACTCTGAGAAGGAAGGAAATCGAACCAGTGAGCAGACCACTGGAGCCAAGGAGCGAGTAAGATGGTGACAGAAAGGGCCTGCAGGAAAATGAGTGTTCCCATTCTAAAGTAGTTCCAATGTTTCCATTTCACGCCATCCTACCCTCCCATCTACACGAAACTCTTTGATCCCTTTTATGGTATTCTCCATTTCCAAATCTCCAACCCGAATCAGAACAGTACGACAGCGGCGGGCCAATTTAGCAATCGTATGTTCAAATGCCTGATTCTTTTGACCCTCCCTGGTTGTAATTACAATCACTGTACTGCCTGGGCGGATCTTAGGCAGTTCTCTATTGAGAATCTGCTCCATCGCCTTTACACTGAAAGACTGGAGTAGAGCTAAGTTGGTAAGGAGCTGGGTCCGCTGACCGTGCCGAGGATCGACCCGCACTGGGGCAGTCTTCAAACCATATAAACGGGAAACTAGGTTGGACTGAAACTGAATTTGAAAGCCCCTTTGTGAATATCTGTGAATAAGCGAGGCTGCTGTTATAATACCTATCTCCAATTTGTTGTGAATCGCTGACTGCCACCAATCATGTTCTGGTGGATGATCTAGGAAGAGATATACTTCTTGATCAAAGGAAGGTTTTTCCACATTCACCTGCATCTGGGCGTGGCGAGCGGTAGCTTTCCAGTTAATCATCTGGGCCGAATCAGTCATCTGATACGGTCTGGTCCCCACTAGATTAAGGGGATCTGTGTAGATCCAGCCTTCTTGAGGTTTGGACCCAAATAAATACGTGTCTAAAGCCCCAATCCCCTCAACAGGCAGGACCTTTGGGAAGACAATGAGCTGGAGAGGCTGGGTCAAATCTTTCCTATTTACAAAGAATCCAAAGGGATCGGAATAGTGAAGAGAGCTGGGACCGAATTGAAATCGACCCCGTTTGATGGGGCAGATCTCATAAACCCGACGAACTTTTTCATACCAATGAAGCTGAAAATAATCACGAAAGGAGTTACCAGCCCCATCTTTCCGTATGGTTAAAACAGAGGAATCAGCAAATTCTATACCATTGGGGATACTGTCTTCTACTCTGAGTCCCAAGATTGGCAGCAGTTTCCTGTTAGTGACCGTTACTGTGTAGGTCATTTCCCCATCGAATTCTGTGAACTGGCGATTCAGAGAGCGCTCCACTGTTAGTTTACGAAATACGAAACGATTCCAGAGGTAGGCAAGGCCTAAGGCCATAAGGGTTAGAACTGCTGCTGCCAAAGCTGGGAAGTGACCCTTCAGACCAGCAGCTAGCGCTGCAGCACCCAAGAGACCAGCAAACAAGATCCCTCCAATCCGATCTGCCCTACCCATGCAGAACATCCTCTACTGGCACGGCAGTATCTGCCAAAATCTCCTCCAGTATTTCCTCTTTCGTTGTACCATCATAGCTGCTGTCGTAATCGAGGATCAGCCGATGACTGGCAGTAAAAGGAAAGAGGTATTTAATATCATCTGGGATGACGTAATCCCGCCCCTGAATATAAGCATAGGCAAGACTAGCCCGCATTAGGGCTAAGGAACCTCGGGGACTTAATCCCAACCGAATGCGGGGATGGTTTCGCGTAGCATTCGCTAAGGAAGTAATGTATTTCATTAAGTCAGAACTAATT
>JAAYRO010000236.1 GCA_012518735.1 Bacillota bacterium | reverse complement strand
GCTTCTTGTATGAGTATTCATAACAGAGCTTAGCCCAATGTTCATCATCAATCATCACCATTAAACAGCCTGCATCATAATCGTCTATCATCTCAGCCTTCACATGGGCAGCTAGAGTGAAATCCCCTTCTTGTAAGGTGTATAGAAAATGTGCGGAACCTTTTGCTCCAATCCCAGCTGGATCCCGGAAAAAATCGGTTTGGGGAGCAGCCTGTACCACTAATCCCTCTTTTGAAAAATTCCATTGGGGTGGTTGATTCATCCAGCTAAACTTAGGCGGAATTATCTGACCTTCTAGTGAAGCGAACAAGTTAGTCATTTCCAAACCTCCACTCCTATCACTCTTTTTCGTTAATCCATACCAGCATCTCACCAGGACGACGATTGTTCCAAGCAAAGTAAGGCACTGCCTTAATGGGAACCGGTACCTTCTTAGGGATATCCGTAAAGTACAGTCTATCTGTGTTATTCTCTTGACGCAAACCCTCTCCTACAATGACCGGCATCTTCAGTACAGGGTCGTCTTCGACTGTTAGTTCTGCCTCCCTCGGCAGAAAGACAGCCGGAAGATTAGGACCACAGTCTTCCTCTTCGAGACAGTAAACCAAAGGACCTCTCTGCAGAGCTACTTTTCCCATGTTTTCTCGAACTAAAGGATTAGCACGAACCCGCTCAATTGACATGGATAGGACCAGTTCCACCTGATCTCCTGGATGCCATGTTCGACTCAGCTGTATGTATCCTTGGACAGCATCCAGCTTTTCCAAGGATTTGCCAGCGACAGACACTTGAGGATTCTGACACCAGCTGGGAATCCTGATGAAAAGATTAAAGTGCTGGGCCTTTTCAGGCTCTACAGTAAAGGTTACTTTCCCATCAAAGGGATATTTCGTTGTCTGGCTGATTTTGACCTTAACTCCCTGCAGCTTAACGTTGAGAGTGCTCTCTATAAACAGATGAACATAGAGAGAATCCTCTCCTACACTATACCCGTATTGACCAATAGAAGTGAGCAGACGAGCAATGTTCGGTGGACAGCAGGCACAGCCAAACCAATCCTGCCGAGATGGCCGCACGTGATGATGGTCGTGGCGGCGTTCTGTAAGATGGGACCAAACCTGCAGTGGATTTACATAAAAGAACTTGTCTCCACTTAAGGACATACCGCTTAATACACCATTGTACAAAGCTCGTTCCATAATATCCGCGTACTGCCTATCTGGCTCTACCTGCAGCATCCGGTGAGCCCAGAATACTAGACCAACTGCAGCACATGTTTCGGTGTACGCTGTATCATTAGGAAGGTCGTAATCGGTGCTGAAGCCTTCACCAAACTCTTGCGAACCCAGTCCTCCTGTAATATACATCCGCTTTGTCACAACATTATCCCACAATCTCTTACACACCTGAAAAAGTTCTTGATCATTGGTTTCACGAGCTATATCAACCATAGCACAGTACATATACATTGCTCGAACCGCATGGCCTACTGCAGTATCTTGTTCTCTGACAGGTAAATGGGACTGACTGTATTCAAAACCCCATTTGTACCAATAAGGATGTGTTTCCCCTCTTTTCTCTGCCTCCAATTGGAAATAATGAGGTGTCTTGCCTCGCTCATCAATGAAGAACTCCGCTAACTCCAAATGTTTTGGATCCTGTGTAATTCTATAAAGTCGAACTAGGGCTAGCTCAATTTCCTGATGACCAGGATAGCCCTTTTTTTGTGTCGGTTCGGGTCCAAAAACAGAGGCAATATGATCCACAAATCGACAGGCAATATCCAGCAGGGTTCGCTTCCCTGTACCTTCGTAATACGCTACTGCAGCTTCAATTAAGTGACCAGCACAATACAGCTCATGATTGTCGCGAAGATTGGTCCACCGCTTATCAGGCTCCATAATTGTGTAGTAGCTGTTCAAATATCCGTCAGGCTGCTGCACTCTCGCTAATAGATCAATTAATTCATCGGCAGTCCGCTCCAGCTCAGCATCGGGATGGGTCGCCAAACTGTAACCTACCGCTTCTAACCATTTGTACAGATCACTGTCTTGGAAAATAAATCCCCTGTGTTTGCCGCTCTTCTCTCCAACAGCGATGCGCAGATTCTCCACTGCATAACTGGGTGCTGCACCTGGAACCCGATCATTTAAGGCTTCCCATTGATAGGGTATCATCCGGGTCCGAACAACTTCAGCCCT
>JAAYRO010000235.1 GCA_012518735.1 Bacillota bacterium | reverse complement strand
TCATATGCACTATGATCATGGTGATTTTCTGTTAATCGGCTATCTTGCTGAACATGTTTCAGGTGATATCAGCCTCTCAGTACACCGAGATTGTGCTTGGGTGAACATTGAGAGGCTTACTGACTATGACTTAGCAGATGCGAATATCCCAATTGCTGAGAGCCTAAAAAAAGAGTGCGACTCCTCCTGGACCAGCGTGGGTTCCAATCGTAGGACCAATTAGGCCTTGGATGATCTCTTTTGGTTCTAGTTCGGTTCTGACTAGATCAAGCAGTTCGTTGACTGATTCAGCACCGTAAGTGTGTACAACAGCTACTTGAGTATGGGAAAAATCATTCCGCTGTTCTTTAGCCCTTGCAGCTATAGTCTGCAGGGCTTTTTTTGTTGAACGCACTTTCTCTTTCACCTCGATTGTGCCCTCTTTTGTTATGGTTAGGACAGGCTTAATATTTAGAACAGAGCCAAGAAAAGCCTGTGTTCTGCTGAGCCGGCCTCCTCTCACTAGATGAGTGAGGGAGTCTAAGGTGAAGAGGGCAAACGAGTTCTCTCGGTGAGATTCTAGTTCAGTAAGGATTTCGGGGAGACTGAGTCCTTGTTCTATCATCTCTGCGGCCTTGATAACAAGCAGTCCTTGACCGAGAGATGCCGAATGGGAGTCAAAGATATGAATACGTTGGGATCTGAGAGTTTCTTTCGCAATGGCAGCACTCTGTAATGTACCGCTGAGTCTATGTGAAAGACCAATGTACAGAATGGTGGAGCCAGCATCTAGATGCGGTCGAAATGCTTCTTCAAACTCATGTGGATTCACTTGATTTGTAGATGGCAATTCAGAAGAAGTTATTAGTTTGTCCCAGAATTCCTCTGGTGAAAGGGAAACCTTGTCTTTGTATTCTTTTTCGCCAAAAACAACAGTCAAAGGGACAATTTGAATATTATATTTTTCGCAAAACTCTTCCGGCAGGTCAGATGCACTGTCAGTAATCAGCTTTACCCTTTGAGACATTGAAACATTCACTCCTTCATAAAAATAGTGATGTCTCTAGGAGTTCGCCACCTAGGATTTCGTTCCTTCGAACCAAGATTAACACCTGGTCATAATTTATGGAGAAATAGGCTAAAGATGTATAACAGGGAGGAGGGGGGAGGAGGGGGGATAACTTCATTCCCCTGGAGCATTGCACTGACTAAATATGCTGTGGATAGGGCTTGCCATGTGATAAAAAACGCGGAAGGTCATCGTAAGCCAATGGCAAAAAGACTCCTCTAGGCGTCAGGGAAAGGAGTCTGAGTCGATTCTCTCTCTAGTTGAATGTACTAACATTGTGCCAAAGCTGAAGGGACGGATGCATTTCTATTATCAGCTCAAAGGAAAATCAGTCTAGGAATACCTCTTTTTCTGATTTGGCAGACTGAGGTGCAGAAGGGCACCGGGTAATCAATAGCGTGGAGAACAACATCATGGCTGCAACAACGGCGATTCCCATTTGGAGAGAATGGAATTCTCCAATGATACCTAAGATGCTGGGTCCTACTAATCCCCCTAAAGAGCCAGCAATAACAAGCCCACTTGTTACCTCTGCTGTGGAGGATGGGAAGATCATTGCACCCTGGAGCATGATCATCGGGAAAATGGCAGATAGAAATAGGCCGGCTAAAAATAAAACTGCGAAAACGAGCCATACGGGCTTTACAAAAATCAATATCGTCATGGCTAACGCTGTTCCGCTGGTCAGTACCAGTAGAATAGACTTGGGGGCCAGAAATACAGAGAGTTTACCGCAGAGACCTCTACCGATGGTAATTCCCAGCCAAATAATTGAGATACCGACAGTAGCATTGGTGGCACTCACACCCATATCTGTCAGAAAAGTTGGTATCCATCCTACTAGGGCAGTTTCTGCACAAACATAAATGAAAATACTAGTAAAGAGAACCCAGAATAGAGGTTCTTTGAAAATGGTTATGTTTGCAGAGTCGGTATGCTGTTCTGCTTTAGGATCAGTCTCATCTAGTTCTTTGAAATGCCAAAGTCCGAGGAACAATACTGTCAGAAAGCTCGTAGTCAGATAAAAGGACGACCATGGGAATCCAACTGCGACTAAACGTGAGAGAAATACGGGCCCAAGCAGTGCTCCAATTCCATAAGAGAAGTGAAGCCAGCTCATTGCTGGTTTAGCCCTTTGTGGCTCCAAACCTGCAATTAATGTGTTATAACCAACGTCAATGGTTCCACATCCTAGATTAGCTGCAAAACCTGCCAGCACTGCCAGCCACCAGGCAGGCAGAAAAGGTAGAAGTCCATAGCCTACCGCGATAAGAACAAAACCTGCCGAAATAACAGATTTTGTTGATTTTATTTTGGTCAAATAAGGAAACGCACTAGATGCAGCCAAATACCCAGCAGAGCTGGCGAACAGTAGTAGACCGGCTAAAGATAGGGACAAGTCAAATTGTTCAATAAAAAAAGGCAGCGCCATTCCATTGACAGTTCCCGATATTCCGAGAATTATGAACGCGATATAAGAAAGCCTCTCCAAGATCCATCACTCCCGCAGTATTCAGTGAATTACATACTCTTCCATCATAGCACAATCTTAGGGCTTATGTCTTGACTTTGTTCATTTAGGATGGGTATAATATAGAAAACAAGATGGTAAGGCTAAGATGAGGGTTAGTATCTTTACTGATGTGGCAAAGAGAGTCGGCAGTGGGTGAGAAG
>JAAYRO010000234.1 GCA_012518735.1 Bacillota bacterium | reverse complement strand
TAGATCCAATTGCAGACCGCTTAAGTGATCTTTTAGGACAACCTGTTACTAAAGTAGATGACTGCATAGGAGATGAACCTGCCCAAGCAGCAGCTCAGATGAAAGCAGGAGATGTTCTTCTTTTAGAGAATGTTCGCTTTTATGCAGAAGAAGAAAAAAATGACCCAGAGTTTGCTGAAAAACTAGCTTCTTTGGGAGATGTTTACGTAAACGACGCTTTCGGTACTGCTCACCGTGCCCATGCATCAACAGCTGGTGTGGCCCAATATTTGCCTGCCGTGTCTGGTTTTCTCATGGAAAAGGAACTAAAATTCTTAGGCAATGCTGTTAACAATCCAAAGCGGCCGTTTGTTGCCATTCTCGGTGGAGCAAAAGTCAAAGATAAGATTGCTGTTATTGAGTCCCTACTGGAGAAAGTAGATACTCTAATTATTGGCGGTGGAATGGCATACACTTTCCTAAAAGCTAAAGGATACGAAATTGGCAATTCCCTGCTGGATGAAGAACGAATTGATTTCTGCAAAAAGATTATGGAAACAGCTGAGCAGAAAGGTGTTAAGCTGCTTCTTCCAACTGATATTGTAGCTGCAAAGGAATTTGCTGCTGATGCTGAGAATAAAGTAGTATCTGCTGACCAGATCCCTGCTGATTGGGAAGGTTTAGATATTGGTCCAAAAACAACGAAACTGTTTAGTGAAGCCATTGCAGATGCAGGCACCGTGGTGTGGAATGGTCCTATGGGCGTATTTGAGTTCCCGGCGTTTTCCAAAGGAACAACAGGTGTGGCCCAAGCCATGGCTAAATCTTCTGGAGTCACTGTAATCGGTGGTGGAGACTCAGCAGCAGCTGTGGAACAGATTGGAGTTGCAGATCAAATGACTCATGTATCCACAGGTGGCGGCGCTTCTTTAGAATTCCTAGAAGGTAAGGTTCTGCCAGGTGTAGCCGCGCTAAATGATAAATAGAGGTGAAACAATTGCGTACCCCGATTATTGCTGGAAACTGGAAAATGCACAAAACTGTAGGTGAAGCAGTAGAAACCTGCCGGAAACTAGAAGAGTTAGTGTGTGACAGTCCAGTAGAAGTTGTAGTTTGTCCTCCATTTACTGCGCTTTCAGCTATTACAGCTCTTGGATTATCGAAGGTGAAACTTGGAGCGCAGAACATGTATTATGAGGAAAAGGGCGCTTTTACAGGCGAAATTTCTCCCAATATGCTTGTTGATGTAGGATGTGAATACGTTATTCTAGGCCACTCGGAACGAAGAGAGATCTTCAAAGAAGATGACGAATTGATCAACAAAAAGGTCTTAGCAGCCTTATCCCATGAAATCAAGCCTATTCTATGCGTGGGTGAGACCCTTGAACAGCGCCGAGCTGGCAATACAGAAGCGGTTGTAGTTAGTCAAACTACTAAGGCCCTCGCTAATGTAAGTCCTGAAGATATGAAAAAGGTAGTTATTGCCTACGAACCGATTTGGGCTATTGGTACGGGCGAAACATCTACTGGTGAAGATGCTAATACTGTAATCAAAGCCATCCGAAAAGCCATAGCAGACTTGTATGGAGCAGAACTTGCTGATCAAGTTCGCATCCAATACGGTGGAAGTGTTAAACCAGAAAACATTAAGGAATTCATGGAACAATCCGATATAGATGGTGCCCTCGTAGGAGGAGCAAGCCTGAAATCAGGGGATTTTGCGAGGATTGTGAAGTACTAGAGAGGGGGCTTGGATATGAAGAAGAAACCAACAGCATTAATCATTCTTGATGGCTGCGGTTTGAGTGATGCAGTCGAAGGAAATGCAGTGAAAGCAGCGAAAACTCCTACCATAGATTGGCTTAATGCCAATACCCCTCACAGTACATTATCTGCTTCTGGTGGAAGTGTGGGTTTGATGGAAGGTCAAATGGGTGATTCTAATGTAGGACACCTCAATATTGGTGCAGGACGCATTGTCTATCAAGATGTGGTGCGAATCTCCAAGTCCATTACTGATGGGGAATTTTTTGAGAATGAAACCTTATTGAGGGCTGTGAACCATGCTAAGCAGTTGGATAAAGCTCTACATCTCATGGGTCTCGTTTCTCCCGGAGGTGTTCACAGCCATTCAGATCATCTGTACGCTCTGCTGCAGATGGCTAAGGAGCATGGTCTTACAAAAGTTTATGTGCATGCTTTTTTAGATGGTCGAGATGTGCCTCCAAGTAGTGCCCATGAATATCTGGCTGATTTAGAAGAGAAAATGGTGGAGATAGGTGTCGGTAAAATCGCATCTATTGCTGGCAGATATTACGCGATGGATCGTGATACACGCTGGGAAAGAACGGAAAAGGCCTATCTTGCTCTCTTAGGTCAAGGACGTACTGCCCCTGATAGTGCCACCGCTATTCAGAGTGCGTATAAAAATGGGGAAACAGATGAGTTTGTCATCCCTACCGTAATTACAGAAAATGGTGTTCCAGTAGGGACAGTGGAGACAGGCGATGCTGTACTATTCTTCAACTTCCGAGCCGATCGGGCTCGTCAGTTGACCTGGGTATTTACAGATGATGAGTTTTCTGGATTTGAGCGAGTTAAGCCAGATGTGTTCTTTGCTACCATGACCCAGTATGATGTACATGTAAATGCTCCGTATGCTTTCGCTCCTCAGGATCTCCGCAATACGTTAGGTGAATACCTGGCTGGATTAGGGAAAACCCAACTGCGCATTGCAGAGACGGAGAAATACGCCCATGTGACGTTTTTCTTCAATGGAGGAGTTGAGGAACCTAATCCAGGTGAAGAACGGATTTTAGTGCCTTCACCTAAAGTGGCCACATATGATCTGCAGCCATCCATGAGCGCCCCAGAAGTCGCGAAACGGGTTACAGAAGAGATCGATCGCGGGATCCATGACTTAATCGTTCTAAATTTCGCAAACTGCGACATGGTAGGACACACGGGAGTATTTGATGCAGCAGTGGCTGCAGTTGAAACGGTCGATACAGGATTAGGACAAGTCTTAGAAGCTCTCAAACGGAATGATGGCATGGCCATTATTACAGCAGACCACGGGAACGCCGAGCAGATGATCGATCCAGAAACAGGTGAACCCCACACAGCCCATACTACCAATTTGGTGCCAGTTTGGTTATTCAATGCCCCCGGTCGTCGAATTAAGAGTGGTATTTTAGCTGACTTAGCACCTTCCTTATTGGAGTTAATGAATATACCTCAACCACCAGAAATGACTGGTGAGAGCCTAATTGTGAAGGAGGAGATTTAATTGTTTATTGAAGACGTAATTGCCCGTGAAGTCCTGGACTCTCGGGGAAATCCTACAGTAGAAGTGGAAGTCTATCTTGCCGATGGCGCCGTAGGACGTGCCATTGTTCCGTCCGGTGCTTCAACGGGTGCGTATGAAGCAGTGGAACTGCGTGACGGTGACAAAGAACGCTATCTTGGTAAAGGTGTTCAAAAGGCCGTACAGAATGTAGAAGAGATTATTGCACCAGAGCTTATTGGTCTAGATGCTACTGACCAGATCGGTATTGACAGTATTATGATTGAGCTTGATGGTACTCCTAATAAGGGCAAGTTAGGTGCCAATGCTATTCTAGGCGTTTCATTAGCAGTGGCTAAAGCTGCAGCTCAGTCCGTTGGGTTACCTTTATACCGCTATATCGGTGGTGTTAACGGGTATGAATTACCAGTTCCCATGATGAATATCCTAAACGGCGGTGAACACGCAGATAATAACGTTGATATTCAAGAATTCATGGTCATGCCTGTTGGTGCCAAGAGTTTCAAAGAAGCTCTTCGAATGGGTGCAGAAGTATTCCACAATCTTAAGAAAGTCTTAGGCGCTAAGGGCCTTAACACTGCTGTTGGCGATGAGGGCGGTTTTGCTCCTAACCTCCAATCTAATGAAGAGGCCATTCAGGTTATTATTGAAGCTGTGGAAAAGGCTGGCTACAAACCAGGTACAGATGTGTGTATCGCCCTAGACGTAGCTGCTACTGAAATGTTCAAGGATGGTAAGTATCACCTCACAGGTGAAGGTAAAGTATTGAACACAGATGAGATGATTGCTTACTACAAAGAACTCGTGGAGAAATATCCCATCATTTCTATTGAAGATCCTCTCAGCGAAGACGAGTGGGATGGCTGGAAGAAGCTCACCGATGTACTTGGTGATAAAGTACAGTTAGTAGGCGACGACTTATTCGTAACTAACACCGAGCGTCTCGAAAAAGGAATCGACCTAAAGATTGCTAATTCCATCTTGATCAAGGTAAACCAAATTGGTACCTTGACAGAGACACTCAACGCTATTGAGATGGCAAAACGTGCTGGATACACTGCAGTAGTATCTCACCGGTCTGGCGAAAGTGAAGATACAACCATTGCCGACTTGGTCGTAGCAACAAATGCTGGTCAAATTAAGACCGGTGCTCCAAGTCGAACTGACCGAGTTGCTAAATACAATCAGCTTCTCAGAATTGAAGAGCAGCTGGACGATGCTTCTTACTACCCAGGGATTAAGACATTCTACAATATTAAAAAATAACTGTTCCAGAAATAAAGGCGTGTTGGTGTAAAAACATCAACACGCTTCTTTTAAGATTGGGGAGAAAGTACCCCTTGCTAGCTATCTGTCTCTATGTTAGAATAATAGAGTGTCATTACTTATGAAGCGCACATCATAGTGCGAGAACGGCAGGGAGGTGTCATTAAGCCTTGGAAACCTTTTTCATGATTCTCCAGTTTATTGTTTCCATTGCTCTGATAGGAGCCGTATTAATGCAAGAGAGTAAGGGAGAAGGGCTGGGCTCGATTGGTGGAGGGAGCCGTATGTTCTTCGGCCAAAAGAAAGGCTCAGAACAGATCTTAGAAACCGCCACCACGTATCTCGCTGTAGGTTTCCTGATCCTGTCTGTCGTCTTAACTGTTTTCTTTTAAGTAACACCCTCTGTCCACAGGGACGGAGGTTTTTCTTTTATAGAATAAAAAAAGGTCTGCAGTAATGCAGACCACATGCTCATTCTTATAGATTTGGTGGAGGTGAGCGGAGTTGCACCGCTGTCCGTAAGTGAAACCACACCAGCATCTCCGAGCGCAGCTGCAGATTAAATTCTCGTTAGTCCATCTGCTCTGCAGCCAGCTGATGAACTAACCAGCCTGTATATTTCCCCTAAAAGCTCCAGGCAGTGCTTAGAGGGTAGCCTGAAAGTTTGACGCCGTTCTTAGTTCTAACAGGCAGAGAACTAAGGGGCGTTAGCCGTACTAAGCAGCTAAAGCGTAATTATTGTTTGCAGTTAATTCAAATCCCACGTTTAACGAGGCATTGGGGACCTCGGCTCGCTTCTGATGCCATTCCTACCCACGTCGAAACTAATTCACCCCCGTGGTACATATAGAATAACATAAAAAGAGTGGAATCGTCAAGTCTAGTAGAGGTCGCGACCTATGGCCTGACGGGCTCTGCGAGTCGCATCTCGCTTTGCTGCCGATTCCCGCTTGTCGTACAGTTTCTTTCCTTTTGCTACGGCTAATTCCACTTTACAGATACCATTAACGAAGTAAAGGCGAGTGGGTATGAGGGTGTATCCATCTTGTTGGGTTTTCCCAATAAGCCGTCGAATTTCTCTTTTGTGCAGCAGAAGTTTTCGGATGCGAAGGGGATCATGGTTAAAGCGATTTCCTTGTTCATATGGGCTGATGTGCATTCCGTGGAGAAACACTTCACCATTTTCCACTCGAGCAAAGCTGTCGCGAATATTTACCTTTCCCTGCCGCAGGGATTTCACTTCTGTTCCCTTTAATGCGATGCCAGCTTCGATTGTTTCCTCAATATGGTAATCGTGACGGGCTCGACGATTCACTGTAATGATCTTAATATCATTCGCCATCTGCATCCCTCCTGGCTTATACCTTAAGTATAACAGAGTTAGGAAAGGTTCTCAATCAGTACTTGTAGAAGGTAAATGAGGATTCCAATTGCTTTCAAGGTCTAGGTGATCCTGGATTTGAAGCACCCGATATCTGCCCAGCTTATGGTCGTCAAATGTCCCATAGTGGACCTCTAAGGTGTACAACCCTGGGCGGAAATCACCCTTAATTGGGGGGAATTCGCCGCTGAGCCACATTCTTGGTGCCCATTTCAGGGCTTTCTGCGGTTCTTCGACAATATCTACTTTACTCGAAAGATCAGCGTAATACTTAAAACCATCGTTATCGTGGAGGAGGTCAGTAATTACTTCTCCTTGGGGGTTAAGAAGAGTGGCTTGTCGAATGTAGATTGGCTCTTCTGAGCTGTTGGCGTATCCTACAATACCCAGTACCTGACTGTCATCTCTAAAAAAAATGTGGAAATCTACTAGGAAGAACTCCGGCCATAAACCTGTTTCATATTTAATAGGTGGACTGTTCATTCCTTCTTCAATTTGGATTTCCCAACTGTATTTCTCATACCCGCCAGCAAAGATTTGGATAGTATATCGACCTGGTTTTAAGGAGGCAGCTTCGAAGGTACCGGTGCTGTCTCCCTGCACAATACGATTATTTATAAAGACTACGCCATAAGGAACTGGATCGCCAAATACATTTCGAATTTGAGTTCGCAGTATGGCCGTACCTGGGGAAGAAGTTAACACGGAAACAACCTCCGTTCCGTCGAGAATCTTAAGTTCGTTTCGAATAATAGTAGTGATCAGTAGAGTGCCAACTACAGCTAAGTAGGCCAGCAGTAATATAATAACTGTCTTTAAAAGATGATACCAAATATTAGGCCGCATCATAGGTTTCCTCCTTTAGATGCAGGATTAAACTCTAGGAAAGCGAAACTGTGGTAGTAATATCAATTGGAGGGGAAGGTATGAGGAAAACTGCACTTATTATATTCTTGATACTTTTATCATGTATTGCCTCTACAGATGTGACCAACGCGTCACTGCGTTTATTTGTAGGTCCAGATGAGGTCGATTTAGGGAGCTCCCTCATGGTAATTAACGGAAATATTATGGTCCCTCTTTGGGTTGTGGCGGAACATTTAGGCGCCAATATTCGCTGGTCAGCAAAGGGTAACGAAGTGACGGTAGAATTTCCTGATCAAACCATTATTATGCGAGTGAATGAGGAAAGTGCACTGGTAGATGATACGGTTTATACTCTAGATGTACCACCTCAGTTCTATGACGGGGACTTAATGGTGCCGATTCGTTTTATTGCAAACCAACGGAAACTGAGCATTGTGTTCGTTCCAGAATTGATGGGTTTGCAGATTGGAGGTCCTGATCTAGACAGTGGAGAAACGGAAAAAATATTGACTCTTGATCTAGAACCGGAAGAAAGACTGATTGTACATAAACCAGAAGTTGAACAGGATCTAAAGGATATTATTTACATGGGAGGACCTCGCTCTCGAATCTTCGTTGATTTAGATCACTACACAGGTTATCAGACAAATTTACTGGTTAATCCGGACCGCTTAGTGATTGATCTGTATGGTGTTAGTGGGGATCCACTTCCATTGCGGGAGATCAATGGTCCTATTGTTACCCGCATCCGCAGCAGCCGATTTGATGATCAAACGATGCGGATTGTCTGTGATTTGAGCAGCTCTACTGGTTATCGCATCAGTCCATGGCCCGATGGCGGCATTGAAGTGGAATTCAATTATCAGTTAACAGAACTTGGTTATGAACGGGTTGACGGTGTTCCTCGATTATGGTTTAGTGCTTCTGAGCAGCCTCCTATTGAGGTCATATACTTAACGGATCCTGTTCGTTTAGTTGTTGACCTGCAGGATACAACATTGATTGGGAGCGCACAAGAGTTTCCTGTTAGTGATGATGTAGTGCGGCGTGTAAGGGTAAGTCAGCATATGCCCTCTATTACCCGTATTGTATTAGAGCTGGAAGGACCTATGGCACCCCTGCCTATTGAGGAAAGGGGAAAGAATCAGTTTGAAATACCTCTTTTTGAAGGGACACAGGCAGAGGCAGCTGCCTATCTTGCTGCACTGGGTCAAAGTCAAGAACCAGAGCCATCTAGTGAAACAAATGAGGATGATGAGGCGGTTAGAGATAAGCTAACGGAAACTGGATTAGCAGGCAAAACTATTGTTGTTGACCCTGGTCATGGTGGGTCTGATCCAGGAGCTATAGGTCCATATGGTACATTTGAGAAGGATGTTGTGCTGGCCACAAGTTTGTTCCTCGGGGAGCTGCTTGAAGAGGCTGGGGCTAAAGTCGTTTATACTAGAGAAGCGGATATTTATGTGTCTATCTTTGAGCGGCCTGAGATAGCTCGCAGAGCGAATGCAGATATTTTTGTCTCTATTCATACAAATGCATATTTAGAACGGATAGCTCGGGGAACAGAGACACTGTATCGTCATGGAGACAAAGAGGGAGAACGTCTGGCACAGATTATTCAAGAAGAGTTAGTGAAAGCTATTTCCCTCTTAGATCGAGGAATTCGGCAGCGGGATGATTTGGCCGTCCTAAACGG
>JAAYRO010000042.1 GCA_012518735.1 Bacillota bacterium | reverse complement strand
GCCCAATGGATCAGCGAACGCACTTCCCTATCCGTAACTGCCAGACACGTCCAGGAACTCGTTAAAGTACTAGCCCAGGCTAACTTAATTGAAATAGGCGGAGCAGGTATAGGTAAACCTAATACATACACTACACGGGAAGACCAAATGGGTTCAGAACTTTTTTGGACACAAGTAGATGCCTTACTACTTGTCTGGAAACATCCAGCCCGTAAAGCATTGGCAGTACAATAGATGTATTGCATTTTCTAGACGAGACATGATAAGAGTAACCTAATTCAAGGAGACTCTCGCCATGTTTACGCCACCCATTGTATTGTATCCCGCCTTGTTAATTACGTTAACCATTCTAGTACTGTTTTTAATACCCCGTTCCGAACTAAGGGATTATCTGCCATACGGAATTGTCTTAGGAGGACTCGTTGATGTGGCCCTCACCTGGCTGTTACAAGATGTGTTCAGAGTAATTAGATTCTGCAATCTCGGTGTGTTCCACTGCAGCGGACAGACAGTTCTTTCTCCATTAGCCTGGACCCTTGTGATCACCCTCTACTTATATATGTGGCCCCAAACCGGTAACCTGAGATACGCCTACACTTTCGCTTGGGCAGTTCTGGCAACAGCCTTTGGAGAAGTACTAAACAATGTAGGTCTTTTTCAATATGTTGCGTGGTTCTATCCTATACCTTTGTTCCTAGTACTTCTCGGTCAATTTGTATTTGCCACCTGGATCTCTGAACGTTCTCGAGCCGACTGATGACACGCTTGAATTACTGCCACTACATCCTTACCCATCTCCCCAGGCATTAATGGAGTTGTGCCATCAATAATACATGAGGAGAAGTGTTCTATCTCCAATTGGTATGGATTGCTAACTGGAAAAGCAATCTCTTCCGTAATATTCCCATTTCTGACAAAAATCGATACTTCAGCTCGATCTGGTCTCCACGGCTTGGGTATGATAATGGTTCCTTCACTACCCATGATCTCCACCCACTGCCTATCCTCCATGGCAAAACTGCAGTCAAATACAGCTTGTTGTCCATGGTCATAATTGAGTATTCCAACCATGGATAAATCGAGCTTACCTCCATCCTTATAATGGCCTTGAGCCATAACACTTTGAGGTGGTTTTCCATAAACTAGATTGGAGAAATGGATTGGGTAACAGCCAACATCCATTAGGCTGCCGCCACCTGCCTCTGCATTGAGACGAATGTCCTGTTCATTATCTAGCGGAAACGAGAAACTTCCACGAATCAGCCTGACGTCCCCAATTCGACCCCCTTTAATCCACTCCAGAGTCTTGGAAATTTGGGGATGAAAACGGTACATAAACCCTTCCATAAAAAGCATTTGTTCCTCTTTAACGGTCTTAAGCATACCATCACAATCAGCGACCGTTAAAGCCATGGGCTTTTCGCACAATACGTGTTTCTCTGCACGTAAGGCTTTAATGGTCCACTCTTTGTGCAGATGATTAGGTAAAGGAATATAAACGGCCTCTACTTCTGGATCTGCAAGCACCTCTTCGTAACTACCGTAAGCCTTCACACCACCAAATTCTGCTGCAAAGTCCTTTGCCTTATCCAAATTCCGACTGCCTATGGCATAGAAAACCGCGTTAGAGGCATCTAACAAACCAGGTACCCACTGCTTACGAGCAATACCTGCTCCTCCCAACACACCCCACTTAACTTTTCTCGACATAGGATTCATCACCTCATAATTATTCCTTACAATCTTCTTACCTGTTTCTTTACATAACAGAAGGATCCTTCTTCCTTTTTGGAGAATGAATAGTTGGAGGTCACTCTAGAGAGGTGGAATTAATGACAAAGTCAGTAAGACACTCGGCCGCCCTGTTTCTAATTGCAGTGCTTATTCTAGGCTTTCCGGTGTTCAAAGTATATGCAGCTGCTGCTTTAGATAATTTAGAGGATGTAGAAGCTTTTTTCGATGGTCTCTTTGCTGTACAGCAATGGCAGTACCATGTTCCTGGCATATCCGTGGCAGTCATTCAAGACGGTCAGGCAATTTTCGCCAAGGGCTATGGATACTCTGATCTGGAGAATAAAACCCCTGTGGATCCTTATACCACATTACATCGCCCCGGTTCTAATGGGAAGCTCCTAGTGTGGACAGCCGTTCTACAGTTAGTAGAACAGGGCAAGCTGGATCTAGATCGTGACATAAACGACTACTTGGACTTTTCTATCCCGAATAAATTACACAATGGAAAAGAAACAGAGCCTATTACGCTCCATCACTTATTGACTCACACAGCTGGTTTCGAGGAAGTTATTACTGGAGTGTTTGTTCTGGATCCTGAGGAAATGCAGCCCCTTGGAGCTTACCTACAGAGCAATCTGCCGGGGAGAGTGTTTGCTCCAGGTACTACCGCTGCTTATTCTAATTATGGTACATCCCTTGCAGCTTATATCGTGGAACGGGCAGCAAATCAACCATTCTCTACATATGTAGAAGAACATATTTTTCAGCCTCTAGGTATGACCCGAAGTACATTTCAACAACCTCTCCCTCCTGCTTTGGCCAAAGATATGTCTAAGGGATATATCTATCAGAACGGCAAATATACGGCAGGCGATTTTGAGTATGTCCAATCATATCCTGCAGGGGGTCTCACCTGCTCTACTATGGACATGGCAAAGCTCATAATCGCCCACCTTCAATTAGGCGCTTACGGGGATGAGCGCATTCTTAAAGAAGAGACAGCCCTGCTTATGCAGGGTCAGCACTTCGCTAACCATCCGGAAATCCCAGGTATGGCCTATGGATTTATCGAGAACTCGGTGAACGGCTACCGCGTTCTAGAACACGGCGGAGACACGGGCCTATTCCACACCGGCCTCTATCTCATTCCCCAAGAACAG
>JAAYRO010000005.1 GCA_012518735.1 Bacillota bacterium | reverse complement strand
GATGGAAGAAAGGATCGTATTGAATGGGTTATTTATATGATTGTCATGTACATACCAGCGAAGTGAGTCCGTGTGGAAAGGTTCCGGCTCAAGAAATGGCTCAATTGTACAAAGAAGCAGGGTACTCAGGGATCGTTATTACGGATCATTATTATGATGGTTATTTCAATACATTAACTGGATCGTGGGATAAACAGGTGGATGCATATCTAATGGGGTACCGCATGGCTAAGGCGGTCGGTGACGAGATTGGACTAGACGTTTTATTAGGTTTAGAGCTCCGCTTTGTGGGAAGTCCAGAAGATTATCTTGTATACGGAGTTGATGAGGAGTTTCTAAGAACCTATCCGCGTTTATATGAATACACCTTAATGTCGTTTTATGATCTTGTGGAGGATATGGATATTCTCATTATTCAAGCCCATCCGTTTCGACCTGGCTTGAAAGTCGCATCTCCCCATCTGCTTCACGGAGTGGAAGTGTATAATGGCAATCCACGACATAATTCCCGTAATGACTTGGCTCTAGAATACGGGGAAAGGCATAGATTGATTATGACAGCCAGTTCTGATGCCCATCAGTATGGTGATATTGGTAGAGGGGGAATGTACCTCTCCACACCGATTCAGAATGGACGGGAATTGGTTCAATGGTTGAGAGAACATCCTCGACCTATGATCAAAAAAACTGGAAAAGAAGCATCGTAAGTTCAAACCCTACCTGTCATGAGGTGGGGTTTATTTTTTGGGCAAAAGCGGGTAAAAATGGGACAAACAGGGGCGTGTAACGCGCAATTTTTACCGAAAGGTTTCGCAAACTAAGAAGGAATTAACCATATGACAAAGAAATAATAAAATAAGTACAGTTTCAGCACTTTTTATTTGCGCATATTGCGCAACGGAAATTAGTTAGCTCGGGAGGAAACAAACTATGATGGACGCATCAGACAAATCACCTCAGTGGATGGATATTCTCGGGCATTCCCTTTTCACGGCATTTATTTTAGTTGTACTATGGCCAGGAATCATTGGGGCACAGAGTTTTATGACGTACACAGAGTATTTAGCTCATCATGAACCCTTCATTCGACCCAACCAGGATATAAGTCTTGCTGTGGGAGAGGCGTTGGGGGACGGGGAGATTGTGTGGGAATATGCTGGTTACACTGGTCCAGTTGTTCTAACTGGAGAACAGTCTACGGTAATGTGGGAGTTCGTTGTGCCTGAAACGGGTTTTTACAACATTGCTGTGGATTATTTTCCTATGCCGGGTCGGAGTTCTGTCATTGAACGGGAACTGTTGATTAACGGCAAACGGCCCTTTGTCAATGCAGGCTATCTAACATTTTCCCGTATGTGGTCCGATGATGGACCGATTCGGCAGGACGTTTCTGGAAATGAAATTCGTCCTCCCCAGGTAGAAGCTCCTGAGTGGCGCACAGTGATGCTGAAGGATTCTCGTGGTTATGAACAAGAACCTTATATGTTCTATTTTCGGGCAGGCGAAAACACACTGAGTTTTGTCAGTTTACGAGAGCCCTTGGCCATTCGGTCCGTTACCCTTACCCAAGAAAAAGGGCAGGTTACATATGATAAATGGCTTCAGGAACTAAAACACACTCAGGGACCCAGTTTAGGTGTGCCAGTCTCTAATGTGTTGATTAAGATTCAGGGAGAAGACAGTACCGTCCGATCCGATTCTACTCTGTTTGCCGTAGCGGACCAGGGAGATCCTACTCTTGAGCCATACCATCCTGCTCAGCTGAGATTGAATACCATTGGTGGTCAGCGGTGGAATCGACCAGGACAGTGGATTCGGTGGGAATTTGAGGTGCCGAAGACAGGCTTATACATGGTGGCTGTTAAAGGTAAGCAGAATGCCCGGCGGGGGTTTTATAGTAATCGACAGCTCAAGGTGAATGGAGAAGTGCCATTCTTAGAGGCTCGATCTCTTTCATTTCCTTATTCTTCGAGGTACCAAATGCATGTTTTAGGTGATGGTGACCCGTATCTTTTCTATTTTACAAAGGGTCTAAATGTGATTGAGTTTGAAGTGGTGTTGGGTGATTTGTCTGAGTTAATGCGTATTACAGAAGACGTACTCTATGAACTCAACACATTCTACCGACGGATTATTATGATCACATCAGCAAACCCTGACCCTATACGAGATTATCAGCTGGAGGAACGGATTCCAGAGATTCTTCAGGAGATGGCGATTCAAAGCGAAGTGCTGGATGATTTAGCTTATCAGCTTGAGGAATATACAGGACAGAAGGGTGGGCATGCACTCACTCTCCGTAATCTTGCCCGCCAGCTGCGGGATATGTCGATGGATCCTGATACCATACCGAAACGTTTGTCAGAATATCGGGACAATCTCGGTGCTTTGGGAGCTTGGATCCTAGAGACTATGGAACAGCCCCTTCAGATCGATTTCATTGTTGTTGCCTCCATCGATCAAGAGCTACCAGCTGCTGAACCTACCTTTCGACAAGTCCTCAGCCATGAGATTAAGTCTTTAGCTGCCAGCTTCAGTCATCAATACAACATTGTGGGAGATTTGGGAGACTCGCCAGTCGATAGAAAACCACTGCGGGTGTGGGTTGGTACAGGTCGAGATCAGGCCCAATCCCTCAAAACCATGATTGACGATACCTTTACTCCTGAAACGGGTATTCCTGTTTCGGTGGAATTGGTGAATATGAATATTTTGCTCGCAGCGACACTGGCTGGAAAGGGCCCAGATGTTGCATTAGGTGTTGATCCAGCCTTACCAATGAACTTTGGGCTTAGGGATGCGGTGGTAAATTTAAGAAACTTTCCTGACTTTGAAGAGGTGGCAGCTCGTTTTGCTTCCCACGCTTTTATTTCCTATACGTTCCGGGACGGGGTGTTTGGTCTTCCTGAACAGCAGCCATTTTACATGCTGTTTTACAGGCAGGATATCCTAGATGAATTAGGTCTAGAAATCCCTCAGACTTGGGACGATGTGCTCCACATTATTCCTGAACTGCAGAAAGATAATATGAATTTCGGGTTTCCTTTTACTGTCGTCAGCCGCGATTCTTCAGGTAATTTAGGGGATTCGCCAGCCGGGGCCGGAAGTTTATCTGGCAGTCAAGGTGTTGTCACCTTTCTCATGTTTCTGAATCAAAGGGGAGAGGAACTGTTTAAAGAAGATGCAGTGGCTACCAACCTTGATTCGAAGGTCGCGGTGGAAGCGTTTACCATGTGGACTGATTTATATGAGTTGTACAATTTGCCGCTGGAGTACAGTCCAGAAAACCGTTTCCGTCTGGGGGAGATGCCCCTGATGATTGCACCATACCCTCTCTACAATATCTTGACTGTCTTTGCACCAGAGCTCCGGGGGGAATGGGATTTTACCTCAGTTCCCGGTACTCTCCAACCAGATGGAAGCATAGATCGGACGGCTCCTGCTGTGGGCAAGGCCACTATGACCACGAGTACAGCCAGTGTCCTATTACAAAACGCCCATGACAAAGAGGCTGCTTGGGAGTTTCTCAAGTGGTGGACTAGTGCTGAAATTCAGGCTCGTTACGGATGGGAGTTGGAAAGTATGATGGGACCGGCTGCCCGGTATCCCACAGCCAATTTAGAGGCCATGGCCATGCTGCCGTGGACTGTGGAAGAGTATGAAACACTCATGGAACAGTGGCAGTGGGTTACAGGAATCCCTGAAGTGCCAGGTGGTTACATGGTAGGCCGCCACCTAGACAATGCTTTTCGCCGGGTCGTTTACCAGCATGAACCAGCTCGGGAAACAATATTGGATTACAATCGAGTGATGAATGAAGAGTTGGCAGAAAAACGTTGGGAACTGGGAATTGACGGGGGGAATTCATTATGAAGACTAAACTCGCACACTTG
The DNA here is from genome assembly GCA_012518735.1 of Bacillota bacterium. Classification (GTDB taxonomy): domain Bacteria; phylum Bacillota; class Limnochordia; order Darwinibacteriales; family Darwinibacteriaceae; genus JAAYRO01. Next base: position 7,168 of record JAAYRO010000005.1, on the reverse strand, counting down.
TGGAGCGAAGTGAAGCGAAACAAAATTTCCTATGTCTTTGTAGGGCCCTTTACCATTCTTTTCTTTATCTTCACCGTGCTCCCAGTCTTAATATCCATCGGATTGAGTTTTACCAATTACAATATGCTCCAGAAACCAATGTTTGTAGGTTGGGCAAATTTCGTGAAGCTGTTTTTTTCTGATGATGTGTTTCTCATTGCTGTTAAGAACACCTTCTTGTTCGCGGCTATCACAGGGCCATTAAGCTACTTTGCCTGTTTGATTTTTGCTTGGTTTATTAATGAACTGAAACCAAAATTGCGGGCCGTTTTAACGCTGTTATTTTATGCCCCTTCCATATCAGGAAATGTGTTCTTAATCTGGACCATTATTTTCAGCGGTGATGCGTACGGCTATGTGAATGGATTCTTACTCTACTGGGGGATTATTAAAGAACCTATTCAGTGGTTTTTAGATCCGAAGTATATGCTCCCTGTGACCATGATTGTTATTCTTTGGATGAGTTTGGGTACGAGTTTCTTGGTATTTATTGCCGGTCTGCAGGGCATTGATCGTTCCCTCTATGAAGCGGGTGCCATTGATGGAATTAGGAATCGCTGGCAGGAATTGTGGTTTCTAACACTGCCAGCTATGCGTCCCCAGCTTATGTTTGGGGCCATTATGTCCATCACCAGTTCCTTTGCAGTGGGACACCAAGTTGTCCAATTAGTGGGCTTCCCAAGCACGGATTACGCTGGCCATACAGTGATCACTCACTTAATGGATTATGGCAATATTCGCTTCGAAATGGGTTATGCAGCAGCCATTGCCACCAGCTTGTTTGTGACGATGGTTGTAACACAGCAGATTGTTCAGGGACTGCTGAGGAAGATTGGGTAGAAGGTAGGTGAAGAAAGATGCAGTTAAGGACTAAACGAATTTCTCGTTCTCCTGGTGGCGATGCTTTCATTTTTACATTACTCTTTATGGGTGCAGCTTTTATGGCCCTGCCCATGTTTTTTGTTATCAGCAATGCTTTTAAGCCCCTAAATGAACTGTTCTTGTTTCCACCCAAGCTGTTTGTGCGGAATCCTACCCTCAACAATTTCAAAGATCTCTTTGTGTTGATTTCTAGTTCTTGGATTCCTTTTTCCAGATATGTTTTTAATACGCTGTTTATTACGACAGCAGGGACATTGGGGCATGTGATTCTAGCCTCCATGGCGGCGTACGCTTTGGCAAAGCACAAATTCCCTGGTTCGAAACTCATCTTTACTACAGTCGTATTATCTCTCATGTTTGCACCAGAAGTAACGGCGATTCCCAACTACTTGACCATGTCTGCCTTAGGCTGGATTGATACCTATGCAGCAGTGATTGTTCCAGCTTGGGCAGCTAGTTTGGGACTGTTTTTAATGAAACAATTTATGGATCAAATGGTTCCTGATACTTTATTAGAAGCAGCTAAGATCGATGGGGCTCATGAATTTACGATTTTTTGGAAAATCGTAATGCCCATTGTTCGCCCCGCGTGGTTGACCCTCATCATCCTTTCGTTTCAGGGTCTTTGGCAGAGTACAGGGGGTAACTTCATTTACAGTGAGGAACTGAAAACTCTCCCTTATGCTCTAAACCAAATTGCCCAAGGCGGAATTGCTCGTGCAGGTGTAGCCGCGGCGGTAGCTTTGTTGATGATGATTGTGCCCGTTACAGTTTTTGTAATAAATCAGGCTAGTGTCGTTGAAACCATGGGTACATCAGGTATGAAAGAGTAAGGGGGAGAACAGTGGTGAACAGCAAGGTAATTAGTGTGGTGCTGAGTTTTTTCCTGTTCTTCACCATGACAGCGGAAAGCTTGGCTGACCCGTACAAGAGTTACATATATGATTTTTGGGGAAATCCAGTGCCCGCTCCCCAGGCCTATGTTCCTGAGAAAACGATAGATGGAATGGATCTAGGAGTGGGAACGTTAAGGGAACCGCGGGATTTGTTTGTGGATCAGAACAACCGCATTTATCTTTTGGATACAGGAAACAGACGGCTTCTCATATTTAATCCAGATTGGGTTTTAGAACAGGAAATACGGGTTTTCAACAACCAAGGAGTGGACGATCAATTTCAAACGCCTGTGAGTGTGTATGTTGGGCACGATGGTGGGATTTTTGTTGCCGATCGTGATCAGTCCCGCATCTTAGAATTTGATCAGCAGGGAAAACTGCGCCGAGAAATTGGGCCACCCCAGTCGGATGTCTCTGGTGTGCTGTCTGATGATTTCCACTACCGGCCCCTTAAAGTGGTGGTGGATCGGGCTGGTCGGATTTATGTTCTGGCTGATGGAATTTATGAGGGGTTTATGGAGTTTGATGTGGATGGTAATTTTCGCGGGTTTATTGGTGCACCGCCAGTAAAACCCACCATTCTTGATCTGTTTTGGGCTCGTTTTGCCACAAGAGAACAGCGGCGCCAGATGGCTCTGTTTCTGCCAACAGAATACAGTGCTGTTGATTTAGACGAACGGGGATTTATTTATGCCGCTGAAGGAAATCAGATTGGACGCCTTAATCCAACAGGAGTGGATGTTCTGAGGCGAACAGGATTCTTCTTCCCTGTAGGTGATGTTCCAACACATAAAGATTACAGAGTAAGTGAAGAAATCAATCCGACTCATTTTACCGACATCGTGGCTCGTTCCGATGGAATGTACAGTGCTCTTGATCGGCAGCGGGGTCGAATTTTTACGTATGATGAAAAAGGCAACCTGCTTTATATCTTTGGAGGTTTAGGAAATACAGAGGGCACCTTTACTGCCCCTGTTGCGCTAGATATGGTGGGCGATACATTCTTGGTTTTAGACCGAACCCAGAACCGTATCAGTCTCTTTCGTCCAACAGAGTATGCTCAGGTCATTCACAAAGCGATCCATCATTATCAGGAGGGAGAATACGATGAGGCCACTGCCATGTGGCAGCAGGTGTTAGATAAGAATCTCAACTTTGATGTGGCCTATTCAGGTATTGGAACCGCTCTCCTAAGACAAAACCGCTATGAAGAAGCCATGTTCCATTTTAAATTGGGTAACAACAGGAAAGATTATTCCACAGCCTATGGTTTGTATCGGCGGGAGATTCTCTCCGAGAATTTTGGATTCTTGGTCTTAACAACTGTCCTAATAGTGGGTGCTGTGTACTTATTGTACCGCAAAGAGGTCTTCCACAGATTTTATGGATTCATCCTGGCGAAAGAGGCTTTTATTCCCACAGCTCAACAGCGGACGGTCCAGGCAGAACTGGGTCTTACTGCTGAATCGCGGTGGAGTTGGGGTCGATTTCGCAAAGGCCTTAAGGAAACGATTCGAAGCATTGGTTATGCGTGGTACGTTATTTTTCATCCATTTGATGGTTTTTGGGATTTGAAGCATGAGAAGCGGGGTAATATGCCGGCGGCTGTAAGTCTGCTGTCCCTGGTTACCATTACGTATGTCATTGTGCGGCAGTATACAGGATTTATTTTTAATCCTCGCAACACTGCCCAGCTGAACATTCTGCAGGAAATAGCCAGTGTCATTATTCCTTTCCTGCTCTGGACTGGTGTTAACTGGGCCTTAACCACTCTTATGGATGGTAAGGGAACTTTTCGGGATATTGTAATTACAACGGCTTTCGCCTTGACACCCATTATTATTGTAAATATTCCCATGACCATTGTGAGCAACTTCATCACCTTAGAAGAAGGGGCCTTCTACTATTTCTTCGTGACGGTAGGTTTAGTCTGGGCATTAGGTTTGGTCTTTCTTGGAACCATGGTCATTCATGATTACAACATGGGAAAGAACCTTGGAGCAGCAGTTTTAACCATTGTGGGTATGGGTATCGTGCTTTTTATTGGTCTGCTGTTCTTCAGTGTGATTAACTTGATGGCAGGATTTATTACATCGATTTACTTAGAACTAGTCCTGAGACTGTAAGGGGGAAACATCGTGGGTCTAGCTAGAAAAGGTCTTTTGGGCTTACTGTTCATCTGCCTCCTCTCTGTTTTTATTAGAGGGGCTGCAGCGGCCAGCTTCTTAGAGTGGGATCTGGCAGCCCAAAACCAATCAGCCGCACTTTACATTCATCCTCAAACAACAGAGATTGCTGTTCACAGTTTTGTCACTGGGAAGACTTGGTTTTCCAATCCCCAGGGTCGAGACCATAAACGGAGTGTGGGTCAAGAGATCATTGCCATTCGGTATGACACGCCAGTGGTTCCCGACAGAAATATGAATTCATTTGACCATAGTGTGAAATATGGGCAGTTTGAAATATCTTCCATTCCTAATGGGGTGCGGGTTGAGTATCTTCTTGGTCAGGAGTATGAGTCCAGTCAAATTAGTCTGCCTCAAATGATCAAAGCAGACCGCTTCGAAAACCTCATTCTTTCGCAGATAACAGATCCACGGGAACGGAGTTCTCTAGAACGCTATTATACACCTGTTTCTCTAGAAAAACCCACCAATGCGGAAAAGGTGAATTCCAAGGAAGTGGAGGCCCTGGAAAAACAGCTCTTTGGAGACTATATCTTGGTTGCCCATACAGACGAATACTGCCAGCTGAAACAGGAGATCGAAGTTTTAGAGCTGGAATTGGCAGAGGATCAAGAAAACCGAGACACAAGCGAGCGTCTGCGGCGGGCTCGTCTTTCCATGGAGAAGATGCGGGGCGATTTGGTATATAGGCTATTGGAGAAGTTTACGGGCTATGCTGTTGGCGGACTAGAGACTCGAACTGCGGGATACCGCCATGATGTGGAAAAACCCTCGGATCTTTCGCTGACCGATTTCAAGCATTTGGTGGGCGAACCGACCTATTTATTAGGTAAAGTGCCACCCTTCATTGAAAAACAGTTGACCGAGTCGTTGGTGGAGATAGGGTACGGTATTGCCGAATTGACGTATGATCACTTGGCCAATCGGCTTGAACCACCACTTCCGAATCAAATAGTCTTTCGGATTCCTATTGAATATACCTTAGATGGTGCGGATCTAGTTGTACGGATTCCCATGGGGGAAGTAGAGTATCCAAAGAATGTGTTTAAGGATTATACGATTGATTTTGATGCAGGTCCAAACGGGGATTTCTTAACCTATGATGAAGCAGGAGCCAGGGAAAGCTATCCCCTTATAAGTATCAGCTTGATGCGCTTTTTCGGCGCAGGTGGTACAGATCAGGATGGTTACCTCTTTGTCCCAGACGGGTCTGGTGGTCTTATTTATTTCAATAACGGCAAGAGTCGTTCTCCTTTGTACAGCGCTCCTGTTTACGGTCCCGATCCAGCAATACCGGTAGAAGAAACATCGTCTTACACTAAGCAGATCAACCGTCTGCCGGTCTTTGGAATCACCCACAATAATGGTGGGGTTTTAGCCATAATTGAAGATGGAGAGGCCCTTGCCAGCATCCGGGCAGATATTGCTCGTGACAGCACTCCCTATAACACTGCTTATACAGCATTTGCTGTGACTCCTAAATCAAGCAGGCGGTTGGATCAACATACCCAGATTACAGTGTATCAGAGGCGGATGTACGAAGGGAATATTCAAGTTCGATACACGTTTTTAGAGGCTGACGAAGCGGACTATTCAGGCATGGCCAATCGCTATCGGATGTATCTTGTGGAACGGGGGATTTTGCAGCAAAAGACAACTGTGGATGTGCCCTTCTTTTTAGAAGTAACTGGAGCCATTTCTGCAGTTCGTCCCGTACTGGGAGTTCCTATGGAAGTTTCTATACCTCTTACCACTTTTGCACAGGCAGAGGAGCTCGTAGAACTTCTTGTAATGGGGGGGATACAGAAGCCCCATGTTCGCTACAGCGGTTGGCTGCAGGGCGGGGTGGAGCATGTGTTTCCAGATAAGCTTCGTCTTGAAGGGAAATTGGGCACCCAAGAGGATCTGGAAAGACTGAATGCATCGGTCCAGGAGTTAGGGGGCGTTTTGTATCCCGATGTGCGGTTCTTAGAAGTTTACAAAACAAGACCTTTTGGTGGATTTACAGTAAGAAGGGATGCGGCTCGAGCTATTACAGGTTTGATTGCCCAGGTTCATCCTTATGATCCAGTGCTTTTGCGCCAAAATACAACAGAAGGCCATTATCTCCTTACTCCCACCAGGTTAGATGATGTGGTGGATGGTTTTCTAAAGGGCTATAACCGTTACCATTTTGGGGGAATCTCCTTGTCTCAATTTGGATTAGGAGTTCATTCCGATTATCGAGGAAATGAAGAGGGGATTGTAGATCGCCAGCAGACGGTGAGCATTATAGAACAACAGTTGAGAAAGTTTGAAAACCTCCAAAAACGCATCTTAATCGATGGGGGAAATGTCTTTGCTCTATCCCATGCGGACGGGGTCGTTGGAGCACCCCTTAAGAGTACTAAGTATGACCTAGTTGATGAAGAGGTGCCGTTTTACGCGATGGTTGTCCGGGGATACTTGGACTTTGCTGGTCCTCCCCTCAATTTAAGCTCAGATTGGCGGCGGGATGTATTAAAAGCTGTGGAAGCTGGTGCAGGCATTTACTTCAGCTGGGTGTATGAGCATGCGGAGCAGATTAAGGGAACAAAATTCGCCTATATGTACGATGTATCCTATGACCACTGGTTTGAACAAGCATTAACTGTGTATCATGAAGTGGTGAAAGGGTTACAAGGTCTGCAGAGCCAGACCATAAAGGATCATACGGAACTAACAGCTGGTGTTTATAAGACATCTTTCAGCAGTGGAGATGCAGTTATAGTGAATTACAACGACTTTCCGGTTGAAATAGGGGGATATGTGGTGGAGAGTCTGGGATTTACAAGAATAAAGGGGGGTGACAGCTGTGAAGAAACCGTCTTTTCGTTTGACTTTGAGTAAGAAACGAGCCCTCTTGGGCTATGCCTTTACACTTCCTTTTGCAGTGGGGTTTGCTGTTTTTTTCTTATACCCTTTAGTTCAATCCATCATCTTCAGCTTCAATGAATTGCGGATCGTTCCTACAGGATATCAATTGGAGTCGGTGGGCTGGGACAATTATTATCACTCTCTGTTTGTTGATCCCGACTTTCGGAGGTTGTTCGTGGAAACACTGATTCGGCTGCTCACAGATATTCCTACCATTCTTATTTTCAGCTTTTTCGCTGCCAATCTGCTGAATCAAAAATTCAAGGGACG